>NCET01000361.1 GCA_002280815.1 Flavobacteriales bacterium 32-34-25
GAAAAAGAAAGGAATTCTACAATCGTTTATCATCAAAGAACCACTCGAAATTGATTATGATAATGATACAATTGACGAAATTGTCGAAAAAATAGAATATGCAATTGAGCAGCATCCTTCTTTTTTAAAGGTAATTCCAGCCGAAGAATTAGAAGAGCAAGAACAATTGAACAAATTGCGTCAATGGGAAATTGAATAGAAAAAGAGAGAGAATTACACTCTCTTTTTTTATTTAGCAGCTTTTGAAAATTATACTTTGTATATTTAAGGATTATAACAAAGTCAATAAAAATGAATATTCCCAATACAAATTTACCCAGAATTGTAATTATAGGCGGTGGTTTTGCCGGAATTGCTTTGACCAAAGAATTGCGAAATAAAAAAGTTCAGGTAGTTCTTTTGGATAAACACAATTACAATACTTTTCAACCTTTGTTGTACCAAGTAGCAACTGGCGGACTCGAAGCGGGTTCTATTGCATTTCCTATTCGAAAAGTGATTCAGGAATACGATGATTTTTATTTTAGATTGACTTCTGTTCTGGAAATAGATACCAAAAATAAAAAAGTCATTACCGAAATTGGCGAGTTAGGCTATGATTATCTGGTTATGGCTACGGGCTCTAAAACAAATTATTTTGGCAATAAAGAGATTAAGCGAAATAGTATGGCTATGAAAACCATACCGCAATCGCTTAATATTCGAAGTTTGATATTAGAAAATTTTGAACAAGCTGTTTTGACTCAGGATTGCGATGAAAGAAACTGCTTAATTAATTTTGTTCTTGTTGGTGGTGGTCCCACGGGAGTAGAATTGGCTGGCGCTTTGGCTGAAATGAAAAAAGCCATTCTTCAAAAAGACTATCCCGATTTAGACATTGATAAAATGCAAATCAATTTAATTCAAAGTGGTGATAGAATTCTCAACACTATGAGTGAAAAATCATCAGAGGCTGCCGAAAAATTCCTGTTGAAACTTGGAGTTAAGATTTGGAAAAACGTTCGGGTTACTAATTATGATGGACGCAGCATTACTACTAATTCTGATTTGGCTTTTGATACCGCTACAGTTATTTGGACTGCCGGAGTTCAAGGTGCTTTAGTCTCTGGTTTTGACACCGATTCTTTGGTTGAAAAAGTAGAGCGTATTCGAGTGAATCAATTCAGTCAGGTAAAAGGTTATGATGACATTTTTGCTATAGGCGATATTGCTTCTATGGAAACTGAAATTTATCCAGAGGGACATCCTATGATGGCGCAGCCTGCTATACAACAAGGGAAATTATTAGGGAAAAATATTATTCGATTATTCCAAAATCAAGAAATGGAAGCTTTTGAATATAAAGACAAAGGTTCTATGGCTACTATCGGTAGAAACAAAGCGGTTGTCGATTTGCCTAATTGTCATTTTAGCGGAGTTTTTGCTTGGTTTGTTTGGATGTTTGTCCACCTGTTTTCATTGATTGGTTTCAAAAACAAAGCGGTTGTTTTCTTGAATTGGGTGTACAATTACATCCGTTTTGACCGTGAAGGACGATTGATTATCCGACCTTATAAAAAGAGAAGTTTTACTAGTTTTACGAGTGATGAAATTTAATTGCTTAAGATTATAATGGCCTGTTTTTATAATAATTCACCATTAAATTGACAAATTTGCTGTAGCTGTCTATTCCTTCTTTTTGTTGGTTTAGTTTCAAATAACGGTCGTAAAAGGCATGAAAACCTTTTTCTATAGGTGTTTGATATTGCATCCAGAATTTTTCACTTTCTTCAAAATTTCGTAGAATTCCGGGATGAACGGTTTTTAGTAATTTGTGATATATTTTTTCGTCGCGAATGTACCAATTGTTCAAACAATAACGCAAAGCAAAGCTGTAGCCCGAATATTTAAAGTACAAATCGTTATTGTGAACCGAAGCCAGAAAACCAATGAAATTGCATTCGCTTTCGCTGGCATAACCCATTTGGTGTGCCATTTCGTGACAACTCGTTGTTGGGGAATTGTACATTGGCATCAAATAATTAAGCTGTGCTTCATTGGTAAAAGGATTCAAATAACCGCCAAAACCCATGTATGTTAGTGGTAAGCTGAATAGCGATTTTTTTACGCTTAAATTCGAATATGCGAAAAAAGGATATTGAGTCGCCAGGTTTTTATAACCATTTAAATTTTTAATGTAGGTTTCTTTTTGAGAGTAAGGGAAAACTATTTTTAAGACATCGCTTTGAGTAACTTGACTGTGGATTTTATTTGTTTTTGCTATGATTTTTTTTGTGAAATGGTATAAATCGGCATCTGAATACTCTCTTTCAATTTTCATTTTTTCGAAAAGAGGAATTCTATAATAGTTGATTGCCCACAGAAAATGAAAGAAGAAATAAAATACTGATAACACACTTAGAATGGATAATGCCCTGTTTTTCCAATTGGATTTCCAATTTTTCCTGTTGTTCCAAAACCATTTTATGGCTAATAAAATCAAAATAAAATACAATACATCACCTATTGAAAACGGAATCCAGCCTAAAGCGATTCTGAGGAAATTAGAAATAAATAAATACAAACCATTGCTGTAAAAACGTTCTACGGTTTCAGGAAAAAACGGAAGTGTTTTAAGAATTAAAATCTGAATAAGGAGCAAAAAGGGGAGTAGGTATTTTCGTTTCAAAATAGCAGTTTTATAGGCGTAAATATAATTACAATAATTAATTTTATACTAGAAAAGGATTTTAAACTTTGTAACTTTGAGTTTTTTAAATCGAAAATACAACACAAAATATGAGTCAAGAGATACGAAATTTAGAACCTAAGGCATTGTGGAATAATTTTGCCAATTTGAATGCTGTTCCCAGACCTTCTAAAAAAGAAGGACGTGTAGTGGAGTTTATTAAAAGCTTTGGCGAAAGCTTAGGTTTGGAAGTTTTTGAAGATAAGATTCATAATGTGATTATTCGAAAACCAGCCACAGCAGGAATGG
>NCET01000027.1 GCA_002280815.1 Flavobacteriales bacterium 32-34-25
TTCATTTGGCAGGAGAAAATATTGCCGAAAAACCTTGGACAGAAAAAAGAAAAGAGGCTATTTTATCCAGCAGAGCACTTTCAGCCCAATTGCTTTATAGTTGTTTGCAGAAATCTAATTCTAAAATTGAAGCTTTTATTTCGGCTTCTGCTGTGGGGATTTATGGTGCCATGAATGGTCGCGCTGTTTGTACTGAAGAAATGCAGCCCGCAAATGATTTTTTAGGGCTAACATGTCAAAAATGGGAAGCATCAGTTAAGCCATTTGCACAAATGGGAATTCGCACTGTTATTATTCGAACAGGATTAGTATTGGGTAAAAATGAAGGATTATTAAAAAAATTAAGTCCGCTTTTTAAATTAAGATTAGGTGCGGCATTAGGTTCAGGAGCGCAATACATGCCTTGGATTTACATAGATGATTTGTGTAGAATGTATTTAGAAGCCATAAAAAACACTGAAATGAATGCTGCTTATAATGCTGTAATTACGGATGATACAAGCAATCAATTGTTTTCTGAAACTTTAGCCAAGGTTTATGGATACAAAATTTGGCTGCCTAATGTTCCTTCATTTTTGATACAATTTGCATTAGGCGAAATGTCTAAGTTGGTTTTAAAAGGCAGAAGAGTTTCTAATGCTAAAATTGAATCTATGGGGTTTGAGTTTAAGCACAAGTATTTAGAATCGACTTTAAAAGATTGTTTGTCGCGGTAAATTATTGAAGTTCAATATTCAAAGCTACATTTACATTTTTAGCTATTTTGTTGCGTACAAGAAACGGAATATCAATTTTAAAATCATCAGTGTTTAGAGCAAAATTAGACTGAATTACAAAGCTGTTTTTATTGGTTTTAGAAAGCATTGCAAGCACTCGGATGTTTTTAGTCACACCATGAATGTTGATTTTTCCTTTGATGTAATATTCTTTAGGATTTGTAGTGATTTTATTTTTTGAAAAATGTTCAATTTCGCCTTTAAAAGTTGCTTTTGGATATCTATCACTTTCCATATAATTAGCATTAAAATGGTCTTGCATTAGGCTTCTTTTAAAACGGAAATTTTTAATTATTGCTACAAAAGTAATATTCCCATTTTTAGTGTTTAAAACTGAAGAAACCTGATTGTTTTTGGCCTCAACAGCTTCATAAAATGGTACGGAAGCTTCAAAAGTAATGATGCCATTAGTTGCTGTTTTCTTTTCTTGAGCGACTATTGGAATACAGGAAAAAACTAAAAATAAGAGTAGAAATTTTTTCATAACAACTTTATTTTTCTACTTAAATTTACGAAAAAAATTGTAAAAAATCCTAATAAAATTGCTGTAAAAATGAAGTAGAATAACGTTTTTTAATGCTTTTTATCTAGCTTAGAAGGTTTTTGTCTTGAAATTGATTTTTGAACAATGAAAAAATAAAATACTAGCCATTTTTACTACTATGAAAATGGCTAATTTATTTAGTCGATTAATTCAATATCGTCTTTTTTAGCTCGGGCAATAATACTTTCAGGAAGTGCTTTTTTAGCTTTGGCGCCCATTTTCTTTAGTTTTTCAACTCGGGTAATCAGGTTTCCACTTCCGTCAACCAGTTTGTTCATAGCGCCGCTGTATTCTATTTTAGTTTCGTCTATTTTTTTACCAATTTTAATTAAATCGGCAACAAAACCTTCAAATTTATCATATAATGCACCGGCTTGGCGTGCAATTTCAAGTGCGTTTTCTTGTTGTTTTTGATTGGTCCACATGCTGTCAATGGTTCGCAAAGTAGCTAATAAGGTTGCTGGAGTTACAATCACAATATTTTTCTCAAAAGCTTTGTTGTACAATGCGGTGTCTTCGTTTAGCGCAATGGCAAATGCGGGTTCGATAGGAATAAAAAGCAACACAAAATCAGGGCTTTCAATTTGGTACAAATCCTGATAACTTTTATTTCCTAATTGCTCCACATGACGTCTAATGGAATTAACGTGTTCTTTTAAATAGCTGTTTTTTAAACTGTCGTCTTCTTCGTTGATGTATTTTTCATAGGCAGTCAAAGAAACTTTAGAATCCACAATCATTTTTTTACCGTCGGGTAAATTAATTACAACGTCGGGGAAAACACGATTTCCTTCTTCGGTAGAGAAACTTTGCTGTACTTCGTATTCGCGTCCTTTTTCTAATCCCGATTTTTCTAAAACGCGTTCTAAAACCAGTTCGCCCCAGTTTCCTTGCATTTTGCTATCGCCTTTTAGCGCTTTTGTTAAATTAAGGGTTTCTTTGCTCATTTGAATATTCATTTCGCGTAAGCCCAGAATTTGTTGGCGCAAAGCCGCATGATAATCAATACTTTCTTTATGGGTGTCTTCGACTCTTTTCGAATAACTGAATTTTATCTTGCAAAGGAGACAAGATATTTTTCATATTTTCCTTATTCTGTTCGGTAAATTTATTCGATTTTTCGTCTAATATCTTATTGGCTAAATTCTCGAATTCTTTGGTGAATTTTTCCTGTAATTTCTCGACCTCGTCTTTTTGCTCTTTATTTCTTTCCCAAAGATTTTCAAAATCCACTTCTTTTTTCGAAAGTTGGATTGCCAGACTGTCTTTTTCGTTTCGAATCGTTTCTTTTTCCTGATTGCTGATTGCTAACTTTTTTTCGAATTGCATTTTTTCATTCGAAAATTGTTCTTTCAATTGATTGATTTGCGAAGTAAGTCCAATTAATTTTTCTTCTAAACCTGCTTTTTCAGACTGAAAACGAGCTGAAAAAATCAATTTTCCAATAAAAACACCAATGGCAAGTGCAATAATGAACGACAATAAAAAGGGAAGCAAATTTGACATAACTAAAGTTTATGAGTATAGTAAGCAAAAATAGAGATTAATGCCGATTTTTAAGCCTTTTTTATTTGAATGAAATGGCTTTTTTTAGTTTTTTTTGACGCAACCTTTTCTATACTTAGCCGTCTAGTTAGTATTAAGCAAGTAGCCTTATGAGGAAAGTTAGTATTTCAGTTTTGATTTCTTTTGTTTTTGTTCTGACTTTCTGTTCGTTGAAAAATGATGGGAATACTACTCAAAATAGGCTTGCTATTGTGGGAACTTGGTATTGGCAAAAATCCATTGGAGGAATGACTGGAAACGAAATTATTACTCCCGAAAGTACAGGAGTAGTTAAGAAATTGGTTTTTGGAACCAATAATAAAGTAACCGTTTTTACTAATAATGCCGAAACGGGACGCTATAATTACATCATAAAATTAGGGAACAGTATTTTTGATAATAAACAACATTATTTATTGACTTTTAATGAGATGAGCTATATTATTCAGAATCTTGATGACAATAATTTGAGTATTCAGGACAATTTTACGGATGGTTATGTTTTGACTTATGCGAAGTAATTATAAATAATAAGAATGTTTTAAATTTGTTAACGTTAAACTGTTTTTAAGAGTTATTTTTTGAAAGAATCATTAGACCATTATATCCAGAAGTGTATCGAAAACGATAGAGGAGGACAACAGCATATTTATCAGCTGTTTTCTCCTGTACTGTATGGTCTATGTCTAAAATATATGAAAAACGAAGCCGATGCTCAGGATGTTTTTCAGGAAGCATTTGTAATAGTTTTTCAAAAAATAAGTCAGTATCGATTTGAAGGCAGTTTTGAAGGTTGGTTGAAGCGAATTTTTATCAATAAATTGATTGAAACGCTGAATAAGAGAAAAAGAGATTATCTTTTTGTGGATACGGAATATCAGGAAGACGTTGTGGATGATGTGGAAGAGGTTGATTCGTTTTCGTTGCCGCAAGAAAAATTATTAGCATGTATCCAGCAATTACCAGATCAATACAGATTAGTTTTTAACTTGTATTTTTTCGAAAAAATGAAACACAAGGAAATTGCCAGTTTATTGAATATTACCGAAGGAACATCGAAGTCTAATTTGAATCGGGCAAAACATAATTTGCAAAAGAAAATATTAGAAATAATGGCTTCAAACAATGTTTGAAATAAATAGAGATTGCAAAATATAGAAATGCAATAAAAGAGATTATGAAAAAAGATGATATAGAAAAAATATTTTCTTCGTTGGAAGATTTTTCTAAAACCCCTCCAGATCATTTATGGGCAGGGATTGAAGAGAAATTAGATTTTCCACAAAAGAAAAAAAGAGTAGCATTCTGGTGGCCACTGGCGGCTTGTTTAGTTGTTGGTTTAGGACTTTTGGGAACTTTTTATTTTCAGTCTAATTCAGAGAATTCTTTGATTAATGCTCCTATTGAACAAGGAAATGGAGTGGTGAATCAATCAAGATCTAGTACTGATAGTGTTGTTGATAAAGAAGAAAACCAAGAGAAACATCAGGGAAAAGTAATTCCAAATGGAAAAGTTGATAGTCGAGTTGCTAATTCCAATTCATCAGACAAAGAGGAAGAAAATAATAACGCTGTTGCAGAAAAATCAGTTTTTCATTCGAATAAAAATCAAGTTGTAACTGCAAATAATGGTGCTGTAACGACTATTGGAAATAAAAACACAGCCGTTTTAGAATACAAAACAGAAAATAAAGTACCAACGGAAGTAAAAAACAATAATAATTTTGGACAGGAAAATAAACTGGCAACAGCTGATAAAACCGAAAAAGGAAAAATAACTCCAGATGCTAAAGTAAAAGAAAATCCAGCAACAGTAAACTTAGAGGAAAATGCTTTGGCGGCTTTAGTAAAAGAGCAATCAAAGAAAGAAAAAATAGCTGCGGTTGAAGATAAATGGTCGTTACAAGTATTTGCTGGGGTGAATAGTTCTCAAAATTTAAAGAATCAAAAATCATTAGGAAATACAATTGAATCTCAAAAAGGACATAGCTATGGTGTAAAAACCAATTACAAACTCAATCGTCGTTGGGCGGTGAGTACGGGGTTAAAAGTGAGTGAATTGGGGCAGCAAGTGGCTAATGTTTCTTATGTTAATTCGGCTAAAAGTTTGGTTAATATTTCCAATGAGCCTTTAAATACACCCCAAGAAAAGGGGAATATTACTACCAATTCGAATTATTTATTTATTGCTAATAGTTCTAATCGTGCTCAAAATGCTATTAGTAGTACTTTTTATCAAACAGGCAATTTGTCTCAAAAAGTACAGTATTTAGAAATGCCAATGGAGATTTCTTATGCTCTTTTAAACAAAGGAAAAGCTCGTATTAATATGAATACTGGAGGATTTGTGGGTACAGTAATTTCGAATAAAGTATTGCTTAATGACAGTTCGATAGGTGAAAATTCAGATGTTAATGATGTTGTTTTTGGAACGGTTTTGAGTAGTACTTTGCAATACGAATTATTCAAAAAAACAAAAGTTTTTGTGGAACCAGGAATGAATTATTACACTCAGCCGGTACAAAACCAAAATTTCAATCAATTTCAGTTGATCTTTAATTTTGGGTTGAATGTGTCTTTTTAATTCGTTTCGAAATAGTTTAAGACTGCGCTGATTTGTGTATTTTTGCGCAAATTTCACTTCAAGCCATGTCGCATCAGCATTTTATTCTTCATAAACCTTATGGTTATTTGAGTCAATTTATATACGAATTGAAACGAAAAAAGAAACTGTTGGGTGAATTGCATCCTTTTCCCGAAGGAACAATGGCTATTGGTCGCTTAGACGAAGATTCAGAAGGTTTATTGCTGCTTACAACCGATGGAAAAGTGAGTGAACAAATTCGCTCCAAAAAAGTCGATAAAGAATATTATGTTCAGGTAGATGGAGTTATTACCCAAGAAGCAATTGATAACATAAAAAAAGGAGTCGAAATAGGTTTTAATGGAACCAAATACATTACCAAACCCTGTGAAGCCCGATTGATTAAAGAAGTTCCTAACTTTGGAGCAAGAGGAAAAAAAATCAGAGATGAACGTCACGGTCCTACTTCCTGGGCATCGATCACAGTTAATGAAGGTAAGTTTCGTCAGGTGCGGAAAATGACCGCTGCTGTTGGATTTCCTACCTTACGTTTAGTGCGTGTACGGATAGGAAATGTACATTTGAATAACTTGCAATCAGGAGAAGTAATTGAGGTTGAGAAATTCAATGTCAAAAATGATAATCAATAACCGAATAAAACAAATCAATTAAGAATGTTAAACATCGTTTTAGTAGAACCTGAAATCCCTAATAATACTGGAAATATTGGTCGTTTATGTGTAGGAACCGAAAGTCGTTTGCATCTAATTCATCCGTTTGGGTTTGTTATCAACGATAAAAATTTAAAACGTTCCGGTTTGGATTATTGGGTACACCTTGATGTAACCGAATATCAAAATGTAGCCGAATGGATGACTCAAATTCCAGATCATTCCCGTGTTTTTATGATGAGTTCTCATGCTGAGAAATCTTATCTAGAAACTGAATTTCAGGATGGAGACTGGTTGGTTTTTGGTAAAGAAAGTGTGGGATTGAGCCAAGAATTTCTGGCATTGTTCGATAAAAGAAATCAACTAAAAATACCTATGTCTTCTTTAATCAGAAGTTTTAATATTGCTAATTCGGTGGCTTTTGTAGTTGGCGAAGCGAAGAGGCAAATTGCGGTAAGTAGTGTTCAGTAAGCGGTTTTTTAGTGATCAGTGTTCAGAATGTAGATTTCAGGAATCAGAATAGAGAAAATAGATTTCAAAACTAAGGACTAGGAACTAATAACTAAGGACTAAAAAAACTAACTAATCACAAATTTCCCTTTTGTAGCATCAAAAACAATATGTTCGTCTTTAAACAAGGTATTAAAACTTCCTTTTGAAATAAAATTACAAGGTTCGTCCTGAACTACCGTTTCTGGAGTCATGATAATCATTTCGTCACTCAGTTGGATCGCCATGTCAATATCGTGGGTTGAAAACAGAATACATTTTTGAGTTTCCTGAGTGAGTTTTTTCAAGAGTTTGAATAAGGCTACTTTGTGCAGTAAATCCAAATGTGTCGTGGGTTCATCCAAAATAATAAGTGGCGTGTCCTGCGCCAAAGCTCTTGCTACTAATACTTTTTGCAATTGTCCATCACTAATTTCGTAATGCTTTTTGGAAGCTAAATGTTCAATTTGCGTAAGTGCTAATGCCTGATTTACTTTTTCGATATCTTCATCGGCTAAGGTGCCAATCCAGTTTGTATAAGGTTGTCTGCCTAAGGCGACCAATTCAAAAACGGTTAGATTACTCGGTGGTAATTTTTCGGTTAATACCAGACTTAAATTTTTGGCTAAAGCCAAAGCATTCATTTCGTGGATGTTTTTTTCGTTCAAAAAAACAGTTCCAGAAATTGTTTTTTGAATTCCAGTAATGGTGCGTAACAAAGTCGATTTTCCAATACCATTCGCCCCAACTAGGGCAATAAGTTTGCCTTTTTCTAAGGTCAAATCAATATTAGAAGCAACTGTATTTTGTTCTTTTTTGTGTGTGTAACCAATGCTTATTTGCTTCGCTTGTAATATGATGTTGGTAGTACTCATTTTGATTATTCTACCAATGAAAATTGAGAATCGTACAGGTTTTTGTAGAAACCAGATTCTTTATTAATCAGTTCTTGATGTTTGCCTTCTTCAACTATTAAACCTTTGTCCATGACCACGATTTTATCTGCGTTGACAATAGTTGCCAATCGGTGCGCAATAACAATAGAAGTTCGTCCTTTCGTAATAGTTTCGGTAGCACGTTGAATCAATTCTTCTGAATAGGTATCGATTGATGAGGTAGCTTCGTCCAAAATTAAAATACTTGGATTACTCACATATGCTCTTAAAAAAGCAATCAATTGGCGTTGTCCGGAAGACAACATGACGCCGCGCTCTTTTACGTCAAAATCATAATTATCAGGTAAGCTCATAATAAAATTATGAACGCCTATTTCTTTTGCAGCAGCATAAACATCTTCTCGGGTAATTTCGGGATTGTTTAGTGTGATATTATTATAAATGGTATCAGCAAATAAGAATACATCTTGTAACACAATTGCAATTTGCTTTCTTAGTGAACTCAAGGTGTAGTTTTCGATATTCTCATTATCAATACAAATTACACCGCTTTTTATCTCATAAAAACGATTCAATAAGTTGATAATTGTTGATTTTCCCGCTCCTGTAGAACCTACAATAGCTATAGTTTCGCCCGAATTGACATTCAAATCAATGCCTTTAATTACTTCTTCGTCTTGAATGTAACTAAAACGAACGTCTTTAAATGTAATATTTCCATCAAAAACTGGCGCTTCAAGTTTTCCTGTATCCTGAATTTGATCTTGTGTATCAATAATTTCAAAAACTCGGTTAGCAGCAATCATTCCCAGTTGCATCTCGTTGAATTTATCCGCAATTTGGCGCAAAGGATTGAATAGCATACCAATGAACATGGTGTACGAAAACAAATCTCCAAAAGTGGTAAAATTATCACCATTTAGAATTTTGATTCCTCCGTATAACACAATAAATCCAAGTGTCAGCGACGAAATAATATCGGCAATAGGGAAGAAGATGGAGTTATAAAGAATGGTTTTTATCCAGGCGTTTTGGTGCTTTTCATTAATATCTTTAAATTTCTCCGACTCAATTTCTTCTCTGTTGAACAATTGTACAATCTTCATTCCGGTAACACGTTCCTGTACAAAAGTGTTCATATTGGCAATTTGTGTTCGCACTTCTTCAAAAGCAACCTGCATTTTGCGTTGGAAAATTCGAGTAATAAAAACTAAAATTGGCATTGCTACAATTACAATCCATGTTAGTTTCCAGTTCATGTAAAACATAAAAATAAGTACCACGACCATTTTCATCAAGTCACTTATAATCATGAATAAACCTTGGCTAAAAATTCGAGCAATGGACTCAATGTCAGAAACCGAACGAGTTACGAGTTGGCCAACAGGAACCAAATCAAAATATTTCATTCGGAAACTTAAAATGTGTTTGAACAATTTAATTCGAATGTCTTTTACAATATCTTGTCCCAACCAGTTTGCCCAATAGACAAAATAAAATTGCGAAAAAACCTCCAGTAAAAGTACAATTCCCATTAAGCTGATGTATAACAAAAGTCCGTTAGCATCTTCGGTCTGAATGTAATCATCCACCGTTTGCTTCAATAAATACGGACGCAAAGCCGCAAAAAGCGATAAGGAAATGGCAAAAATAACCACGCCATTAAAACGCCATTGGTACGGCTTGGTATATTGTAATATTCGTTTGAATAATCGTGTGTCGAATGCTTTTGCTTTCATTTTTTTATTTTAGTCCTTTTTTAGTCCTTAGTCCATAGTTTTTAGTCCTTAGTATTTATTTGTGAAATGAATTTACTAAGGACTAGTAACTAAGTACTAATCATCTAGATAAGGATATTCAATTTTAGTTAAATACAATCCGTGTGCTGGTACCGAAAAACCCGCTTTGTTTCTGCTTTTACTTTCAATAATAGTATTAAAATCGGCTAATGTTATTTTGTGTAAACCAACATTTACCAAGGTTCCCACAATAGATCGCACCATATTTCTCAAAAACCGATTGGCCGAAATGGTAAAAACTAGTTTGTTACCTCCGCTCTGTTCGGCTCCGCCTCGAGTCCAATAAGCCTCAAAAATAGTACAATCAAATGTGTTTACATCAGTATTTACCTTCGAAAAACATTGAAAATCAGTGTGATTGAATAATAATTTGGCCGCTTCATTCATCAAATCCACATCCAAATTCTGAGTGAAATGCCAACTTTGTTCTTGTAAAAATGCATCTTTAAAAAGATGAATATGGTATTCGTAAGTTCTCTTAGTAGCATCAAAACGAGTGTGCGCTTCGCTATCTACTGGGAAAATTTGATAAATAACAATGTCTTTTGGAAGAAAGGAATTGAGCTTGTGAACTAATTTTGGAATATCAAACGAATCTTCAAAATCAAAATGAGCGTACATTTCTCTGGCATGAACTCCAGTATCTGTACGTCCGGCTCCCATTAAATTAATCTCAGAATTTAACAAAACCGAAAAAGCTTTGTTCAGCGTTTCTTGTACCGAAGCGGCGTTGGGCTGAATTTGCCAACCATGATAAGCTGTTCCGTTATAGGCTAATTTTATAAAATATCTCAAGTTTTTAATCTCAAAGTTTTAGAATTTCAAAGGTACAAAAAAGAAGCTAAGGTACTGAGTCGTTAAGATACTAAGTTTTTGTTAAGACTTGCCTGATAACGCATTTGACCACAGGGTATTCGATTTAAAAAGTTTTCGCTGCTGATTTTTTACCTAAAATTTTGAAATTATCTTTTTTTTGAACCTAGGAAAAACCTAAGTACCTTAGCGTCCTAGAATCTAAATAAATGAAAAAAATCCTTTTGCTTTCGGATACCCATAGCCATATTGACGATACCATTTTGAAATATGTTCAACAAGCAGATGAGGTTTGGCATGCGGGTGATATTGGCGATTTGAAAGTAACGGGTACTTTAAAGAAATTGAAACCATTGCGTGCCGTTTATGGTAATATTGATGATGCTCAGGCGCGTTTGGAATTTCCGTTGCACAATCGGTTTATGTGCGAAGATGTTTCGGTTTGGATTACTCATATTGGCGGTTATCCTGGGAAATACAATCCAAATATAAAAGCCGAAATGACGGCAAATCCTCCTAAGTTATTCATTTGCGGACATTCGCATATTTTAAAAGTGATGTTCGATAAAAAGCATCAGCTTTTACACATGAATCCCGGAGCTTGTGGGAAAAGCGGTTTTCATCAAGTGCGCACCATGTTGCGATTTGTAATTGAAGGCGATAAAATCAAGGATTTGGAAATTATAGAAATTGAAAAAAGAGTTTAATTAACCACAGATTTTGCCTTATATTCAATAGGAGCAATTATTTTAATTGTAGTTCCTTGTTTTGGTTTCGAAATTACCGTAAATTTTCCTTCCATAGTGTTTATTCGGGCTTTAATTTGGTTCAAACCAAAACCTTCAATTGTTGGGTATTGTTTAATTTCAAAACCAATTCCATTGTCTTCTACCAGAATGTGAAGTTGTGAATTGATTTCTTTTAAGCTTAGTTTAGCTTCAGTGGCTTGACTGTGTTTGATGATGTTGTTCAATAATTCACTGATTATAAAATACATTTTCATTTCGTAATCTTCATTGTAACGTGTTTCGGCAGAAACATCACTTGAATAATCAAAATTAATTTTCGAATTAGAATTCATTTCGCATAAATCGTTCAGGGCATAAAACAATCCAAAACGGGCTAATAACGATGGTAAAAGTTGGTGTGATAAATCACGTATTTTATAATGAGTTTGTATTAAAATAGCCTTTGTTTTTGTGATTTCAACCGAATCATTATTGTTTTTTGTAGAAAAAATAGTTAGGTGCAAAGCCGCCGAAGAGAGTAGCGCACTAATGTTGTCATGTAGAAACGAAGCGATTTTTTTTCGTTCCATTTCCTGGCCATTTATCGAAGCCGTAATAATATTTTCTTGAATTTTACTCTCGATATCTTTGAGTTTATTGGTTTGTTTTAGTTCCTTATTTTGAAAATGAAAATAGGAAAACACAATAATTAAAAGCAAAATAGAGATAATAACAATGCTAATTAGTTTGTTTTTAGATTGTCTTTCTAGTAAGACTTGTTGATCGGTTTTGTATTTTGTTTTGATGTTGTCAATTTCTCTTTTGTATTCGTCAATTTCAAGATTGATACCTGCAAGGTTAAGTTTTTTTAACTTTTCTTCGGTATTGAGTTCATCTGTAATTTGGTTGAAAGTATTAAGGTTTTCATAGGCTTTTTTGTAATTATTGGTTTTGAATAAAAACTTAGCATATTCTTGATGTGCAAAAGATAAATCGGCTTTTTCAGTCCCTTTTTTTCCTAATTCAATTGCTTTTTCGAAATAATAAGTGGCTCTTTTAGAGTTGTCAAGATGAGAATAATACATTCCGTTTAGCATGTTCAACGCTACAATAGTAGATTGGTCTCCATGCTTTTTATGATATTTATTGATGTAATTTAGATAGGGAAGTCCTAAATTGAATTTTCCAATATCAAAATACGCCCAAGTAATATTGAGTTTAGTGAAAATAATTTCGGAGGAATCGGCAATTTTTGTGCTGTATTCCAGTGATTTTTTGTAGTAATAAATTCCTTTAGCATATTCTTTTTTGTCAAAACAATAAATGTTGCCTAAATTGTTGTTTATCCAGTTTTTGAGACGGTGATTACTGGTTTTGTTGGCGTAAATGATTGCTTTTTTATAATAGAATAATGCTTTTTCGTACTCGGCTAATTGGTCGAAATTAGCGGCAATAGTGTTGTAAGATATTGCAGTTAAGTTGTCATCTTTTAATGTAATTGCTTTACTTAGGGCTTGACGAGAAAGAATCAATGATTTTTCGTAATTCTCAGCTCTCATTAATCTTGTTGCTTCTTGCGCTAGAGTTGTGGTTTCGTTTTGTATCGAATTTTTTGTTTGTGAAAACAGCAAATTCGTACTGCAGATAAACAGTAGCAATAGCAGGCTGTAAAAGCGTTTGTAAAGCATAATTAAATTTGAGATGACTAAATTTAGGGATTAATCAAATTATTTTTTAAGGCAAATTTGACTAAGCTAATAGTGTTTTTAGCATTTAATTTTTTCAGAATATTTTTGCGATGCGTTTCTACAGTATTAGAACTAATAAAAAGTTTTTCAGAAATTTCCTTACCGCTATATTCTAAGGCAATCAAAGTGATGATTTCGATTTCCCGACCAGTTAATTGGAAGTCTGGACTAATTTTAGTTTTGTTTAACTTCGGATTTTTTTTAGTCGCCGATGTAAATATGGTTTCTCGTACTTGACTACAAAAATATTCCTCACCTGTACTTACAACTTGAATGGCTTCTACAATATTTTCTCCAGCGCATTGTTTAGTCAAATAACCGCTCGCACCTAATTTCATGACTTCTTGAATTATTTTAATATCGTCATAAGTAGAGAGCACCACCACTTTGCAAGGAAATCCTTTTTTAGCAAATTCTTTAAGTACTTCGATTCCATCTTTTTCGGGCATACTGATGTCTAAAACTAAGATATCCGTAGCGTTGTTAGTTACTTCTTCGTAAAGTGCGGTTCCTTTTAAAGAAAAACCTACCACATTAAAGTTAGAAATAGAATTCAATAAAGTTCGCATGCCATCAATTAGGACTTTATGATCGTCGGCTAAATGAATTCGTATTGTGGTTTCCATAATTACAATCTAATATTTTCAAATGTATAAAAAAATAACACAAAAAAACCCGAATTTTCATTCGGGTTTCCTTCGCACTAATAAATTAAAATTTATAGGTTTACCTCAATCTGTCCACAGATTTTACAAGATCCTCATCCTTTTTGATCGCTTTATTAGCTAAAACTAATGCTGCGATAGCAATAATAGGTAGAAACATCCCAATACCTTTCTCAGAAACTACGGGAGTTTCTCCAGATAAATTTAGTGAGCGATATAAAAACAATCCTAATAAAATCAAATTTAATATGATATTCAATCTGCCAACGACAAATTGATTTTGTCTTTTCTTATAGGATAAAATGCTTAGTATTGAAAGGGTAGTACTCAATCCAAACAAAATAGCATAAATTTGGCTTTGCATAAAAAAGAAAGATTTATTGTCAGCTAAAGTCCATAATGGGAAAATAAAAGGCAAAACTCCTGTAATTATAAAAGCAATGAATAAATATATTGTTTGAATTCTTTGTATCATTTTCTATCAATATTGTTCCACAAAAATATATTTTCTTTTTTTAAAATACTATTGTATCCTAATTTTTTATTCGTATTATTGCAATACAATACCGTAAGCACTTCATACTGCGGTGAATTCAAAGTAAAAAAACACACCCAATCTTTTCAAGATTCCCCAATTTAATTAAATTCATAGAACATTCATGTTTGATATTTCAGCATTAAAAGAAATGAAGCTTTCTGAGCTTCAACAAATAGCTAAAGCTGCTAAAACAATAAAATTCAACGGTGTAAAAAAAGAAGCCTTAATTACAAGTATTTTGGATTTTCAAAGTGCTATGGCGCCTGCTACAGTAGTTGAAGAAAAGGTACTATCAGCTGATGTTGATGATAAGTCTAAAAGAACACGTATTGTTCCCGTTAAGAAACAAGCCGCTCCAAAAAAGCCTAATGTTTCGGTAAATAAGGAAGAACAAATAGAACAAAATAATACTGAAAAACTAGATTTTCCAACTGAAAATGCAGCTGAAACAGAAGTAAAACAGCAAAAAGAGCAAACAACTCAAGAAACTGTTGCTGAAAAAGCGAAGGTGGTAAAATTTAATAAAGCTACTTACGAAAAGAAAATTGCTTTAAAAAAGAATAAAGAAACTTCAGATGAAAATCCTGTTGCTGTAGAAGCAAAACAAGAAGATACTGCTACTGAAACAGAAGTTGTTGCTCCTGTTGCTCCGCAAAAGAAAATCAATCCGAATCAACAAAATAAGCAAAACCCAAATCAGCAGAATCAGAATCCGAATCAAAACGGAAATCAAAATCCAAATCAGAACCAAAATCCTAATTTTAAAAACAAGAAAAATAATTTTAGAGACTCTGATTTTGAATTTGACGGAATCATAGAAAGCGAAGGTGTTCTTGAAATGATGCCTGATGGTTACGGGTTTTTGCGTTCTTCAGATTATAATTATTTAGCTTCTCCAGATGATATTTATTTGTCAACTTCACAAATTAGATTGTTTGGTTTAAAAACAGGAGATACTGTAAAAGGTGTGGTAAGACCTCCAAAAGAAGGAGAGAAATTCTTTCCATTAGTTCGTGTACTTAAAATTAACGGCCA
Organism: Flavobacteriales bacterium 32-34-25; assembly: GCA_002280815.1. Taxonomy (GTDB): domain Bacteria; phylum Bacteroidota; class Bacteroidia; order Flavobacteriales; family Flavobacteriaceae; genus Flavobacterium. Next base: position 14,832 of record NCET01000027.1, read on the forward strand.
CGATCCACAGGTGGTTAGAGACCGAATTTCATTCGAACATTTAACTCCTGTATTTCCATCAGAAAAATTCAAATTAGCCGAAAGAGAAAGTACGATTTCAACCCGAATTATCGATTTGTTTTCTCCAATAGGTAAAGGACAGCGTGGTATGATTGTAGCCCAGCCTAAAACGGGTAAAACCATGTTGTTGAAAGAAATAGCAAATGCCATTGCAGCCAATCATCCTGAAGTATATCTTATTGTTTTATTGATTGATGAACGTCCAGAAGAGGTTACTGATATGCAACGTTCTGTACGTGGTGAAGTAATTGCTTCTACTTTTGACAGAGAGCCGCAAGAGCACGTTAAAATTGCTAATATTGTTCTTGAAAAATCAAAACGTTTGGTAGAATGTGGGCATGACGTAGTGATTTTGTTGGATTCTATTACGCGTTTAGCAAGAGCTTACAATACGGTACAACCTGCTTCAGGAAAGGTATTGAGTGGAGGTGTTGATGCGAATGCTTTGCAAAAACCAAAACGTTTCTTTGGAGCTGCACGTAATGTAGAAAAAGGTGGTTCTTTGAGTATTATTGCTACCGCTTTGACTGAAACCGGTTCAAAAATGGATGAGGTAATTTTCGAAGAATTCAAAGGAACAGGAAATATGGAATTGCAATTGGATAGAAAAATTGCCAACAAACGTATCTTCCCGGCTATCGATTTGACTTCATCAAGCACCAGAAGAGACGATTTACTTCTTGATAAAGATACGCTACAAAGAATGTGGATTATGAGAAAATACCTTTCTGATATGAATCCAGTGGAAGCAATGGAATTTATTAATGATAGATTTAGAAAAACCAGAAATAATGAAGAGTTCTTAATTTCTATGAATGATTAAAAAAGAGAATAGAACAAAGAATAAAGAATAAAGAGAAAAGATTAAAAATTGCATAAAAAAATCCTCGATATACTCGAGGATTTTTTTATGCAATTTTAGTAAGTCTAAAATCTATATTCTTTATTCTTTTTTCACACTTTCTTTGCGTTCCATCAAAGCCATATAAAATCCATCAAATCCAGACTCCGAAGCCAAAATTTTATGGTCTTTTATAAAAGTGAATTGTTTTCCAATATCAGTAGTTAAAAAACGTTCTACTTGTTCTTGATTTTCTGATGGAAGAATAGAACAAGTTGCATAAACCAATTTTCCGCCTGGTTTTACAATTTTAGAATAGCTTTCTAAAACTTCCGATTGTACTTTTCGAATATTATCAATAAACTCAGGTCTCAGTTTCCACTTGGCATCAGGATTTCTTTTCAAAACGCCTAAACCGCTACAAGGTGCGTCAATCAATACACGATCGGCTTTTTCATGTAGTTTTTTGATCACTTTTGTGGTATCAATAATGCGGTATTCGATGTTGAAAGCGCCATCACGTTTGGCTCTTAATTTTAATTGCTTTAATTTACTTTCGTATAAATCCATTGCAATTAATTGTCCTTTGTTTTCCATTAAGGCCGCCATGTGCAAGGTTTTTCCGCCAGCACCAGCACAAGTATCAACTACTCGCATTCCTGGTTTTACATCAAGAAAAGCAGCAACTAATTGGGAGTTGGCATCCTGAACTTCAAAAAAACCTTGTTTGAAAGCGTCAGTCATAAAGACATTGGCACGTTCTTTTAAAACCAAGGCATCTGGCTGGTCTTTTAGATATTCAGTTTCGATATCTAAATCCATCAAGATAGCTCTTAAAGCTTCTTTAGTTGTTTTTAGTGTATTGGTTCTAAGGATAACTTTAGCTGGTTGGTTTTGAGCAGCAATTTCTTTTGCCCAAACTTTTTCGCCTAATTCTTTCACTCCTAATTCGTCCATCCAGTCTGGGATAGATTCTTTAAGAGCTCTATTTTTCGAAAGTTCATCAAAACGTCCTTTGATTTTTCTTTCAGGAGTTCCTTCCAGTTGGCGCCAATCAGGAATTGGATATCCTCTTAAAACAGCCCAAACCGAAAACATTCTCCAAAGATTATCTCTGTCAAAAGGTTCTTTTACTTCGGCAATTTCTGAATATAATCTTTTCCAA
>NCET01000028.1 GCA_002280815.1 Flavobacteriales bacterium 32-34-25
AAAGCATTAGACTTTGAAATCAATACATTTTCAACTATTGAAAATGGACTGGTTAAAAAACCTATGATGAATTATATAGGTCAAACTTTTACAAGTGAATTAGCCAAAGTGAATAAAAATTTCAAAATTGTAATTCCTAAATTGACTGTTTTTTGCGAAAAAAATAATATCGTAGTAAATGGCAAGCCCTTTATTATCTACCACACTTATGATGAAGTAAAAGGACTAGCCAAAATCACAATTGGAATTGGTATTCGAGATGCTATATTTTTAAGCTCTGGAAGTGATATTGTAGCAGGAAAAACAGAAGCCTTTGAAGGAGCAAAAACTACCTTAACTGGAGATTATTCGCATTTAAAAATAGCTTACACTAAAACTAAAAACTTTTTAAACCAAAACAAATTAAGTCCAAACCCTATTTTTTCTCACATAGAAATATACTCAACTGGTAAAACTGAGGTTAAAAGCCCTTCTAAATGGGTCACCGAAATTTACATCCCTATTGTACCTAAAGTAATTCCTCCGGTACAAACATACCATCCAGCTGTAGAAAAAACAATCGCTCCAGAGGAAACAAAACCAATAGTGGAAGAAGAATCAGAATTTTAAAAAATATTTTTCTTCATTAAACCTTATCATCACTTTTACGTCTAATTCAACAAAAACTTTGCTGGAAGAAAAGGAATTCATACAACAGTTATTAAACCCAAAAATGCAAAATGAGGCATTTCAAAAGCTGTTGTATACCTATCAAAAACCATTGTACAATCATATTCGGAACATTGTTTTGAATCATGATGATACTGATGACGTATTGCAAAACACCTTTATAAAAGTTTTTCAAAATCTAAAAAACTTCAAAGGTGAAAGTAAGTTGTTCTCCTGGATGTATCGAATAGCTACTAATGAAGCACTTACTTTTTTAAATCAAAAAGCTAAAAAAAGCGGAATTTCATCAGAAACTTTGCAAAATAATGCAATAAACAATCTTAAAGCTGATGTTTATTTTGATGGAAACGAAATCCAAATTGCTTTACACAAAGCCATTGCAACACTTCCAGAGAAGCAACAATTAGTATTTAAAATGAAATATTTTGAAGAATTAAAATATGAAGAAATCTCAGAAATTTTAGGAACATCTGTAGGAGCTTTAAAAGCATCTTATCATCACGCTGTCAAAAAAATAGAGAATCTATTAACAACAAATTAAACCTTTTACATTTCATTCAGTCTAATCGATATCATGAAAGAATTTAAATTAAATAGTATCCCTAAAATTGAATCTGGTTTTAAAACACCAGAAGATGTTTATTTTGAAAAGTTTTCGGCTAATTTATTAGAGCAATTACCTAAAAACGAACCTAAAACCATCTCTTTGTTTCAAAACAAGAAAGCCATTATAATGATGGTAGCTGCCGTTTTTGTTCTTGCCCTAACAATACCATCACTGCTAAATAATGCCAGTCAAGCAAATCAAATAGATACAGCTACTTTAGAAAACTACTTAAGCTATCAATCTAACATCAATCAATATGATTTGATCAATGTTTTGAACGAAGAAGACATCAATAATATAAACTCAAATATAGTCTTAGAAGATCAAACCATTGAAGATTTATTAATAAACAATAATAATTTAGAAAATTATATTACCGAATAATATATAAAAAAATGAAGATGAATTTTAGAACGATTTTCCCCCTATTAGTATTATTTTTTACTTGCAATTTCTACGCTCAAGGAAATATGTCAGATAAAAAAGAACAAATTAAAGCACTAAAAGTATCCTTTTTTACTGCTGAACTTGATTTGAGCTCTCAAGAAGCTGAGAAATTTTGGCCTCTTTATAACGCTTACGACAATAAGCAATTTGAGATAAGACACCAAAAAATGAAAGCTTTTAAGAGTAAACTGAGCGATAATGCAATGAATAAAATGAGCGAAAAAGACGCTGCTATTTTATTGAACCAAATGGAAGCTGCCGATGAAGAATTATTCTTATTAAGAAAAAAATTCAGCAAAAGCCTTAGAACAGTTTTACCGGCTTCTAAAATCTTAAAATTAAAAAAATCTGAAGATGATTTCTATCGAAAACTACTCCAACAATATGGAGATAGAGGTAAAAAAAGATAATCAGCTACAAAAACTTCTAAAGCCGTTTCGTTTATAACGAAACGGCTTTTTTATTTATACTATAAACCGATTTTATACGTTCTAAAACCAGATATCAAATGCGAGCAAAACACACTTTAAATTAATTGGCACAGTAATTGGATATGGCAAATTATAAATATAAAAAACAATCGCCATGAAAAATAAAATCATATACTTAAGCATAATAGCTTCTTTATTCATTACACAAACAGAAGCTCAAAATAGTACTACGGTAAACGCAATGAACAACGAGATTAGTGACAATCTTGACTTAAGAGCCGTTGCCTCAATTTTTGGAGAATCTAGAAATCTTGAAGATTTTGAAAGACGCTTGAACGATCCTGAACTTCAAATTTCTAATTTAGATTTAAACAACGACAACGAAGTAGATTATTTGCGTGTAATTGAAACTGTAGAATACAATACACACGTAGTTATTGTACAATCAGTTTTAGACCGCGATGTGTATCAGGACGTAGCAACTATTGATATTGAAAGAAACAATAACAATAGTGTACAAGTACAATTTATTGGAAACGAATACATGTATGGGCCTAATTACATTTACGAGCCGGTATATTATTCTACTCCATTAATTTATGCTTCTTTCTGGGCTTCAAATTACCGTCCTTATGTTTCTAATTGGTACTGGAATTACTATCCATCATACTATTATGCTTGGAATCCATACCCAATATACAGATATAGAAACAACATTCATTTAAGCTTGAATTTCAACAACAGCTACAATTATGTAAATTATAGAAGAAGCAACATTGCAATTTCACTTTACAGCTCTAGACGTTCTAATGCTTATGAAAGACGTTACCCTAATTATGCTTTCACAAGAAGATACAACAATTACTCTAATCGTTACGAATTAGATCAAAAAAGAGGCGCTAGATATAGTAATAACTATTCCAATAATAGAAATTCAACTGGAAGACAATACAACAACACAACCACTAGAAGAGATCCACAAAGAGATTATTCAAGCAACAGAAGCAGTTCTTCAAGAGTAAATACTACTCCAAGAACAACTTCTAGAGATTATACAGATAACAAATCAAATAGTTCAAGAACAAATATTCCTTCTAGAAATTACAATCAAAACAGCACTAATAGTTCCCGAGAAAACACAACTCAAAGAACTCCTAGTAGAGGATACAATCAAAATAGCACTAATAGTTCCAGAGAAAATACAACTCAAAGAACTCCTAGTAGAGAATACAATCAAAATAGCACTAACAACTCTAGAGAAAACGCAACTCAAAGAACAACAACTAGGGATTACAATCAAAATAAAACGCAAAGTCCGAGACAAAACGCAACACAACAAAGTCCAGCAACAAGAACTTACGCTCCAAGACAAGAAAACAGCTCACAAAGAGCGGTTCAAAGTCCTAGAGAGAACAGCAATCAAAATAGAGGAACAATATCTAGACCAAGTACGCCTGCTGCAGCTCCACAAAGAGCTGAATCTAGTAGAAGCAGAAGTTCAAATCAAGAAAACAATAATTCTTCTCGAAATAATAACCGAAGAATCTAACAAAATAAATAGCTATTATTAAAAACACGACCAATTAGTCGTGTTTTTTTGTTTTTTAAAAATAATAACTTTTGAATTGTATAAAAATGAGTAAATTTGAAACCTTTACATAATTATACATGAGCGCATCACATAAAAATCTACACAGCAAATTAACATTTGGAGGTCTATTAATTACATTAGGGATTATATATGGAGATATCGGAACATCGCCATTATACGTAATGAAAGCCATACTCGGAACACATACCATAGATGCCGATGTAGTTTTAGGAGGAATATCAGCAGTATTCTGGACTCTTACTTTACAAACTACTATAAAATACGTTATTATCACACTAAATGCCGATAACCACGGCGAAGGTGGAATTTTTGCATTGTATGCCTTAGTCAAAAAAACTAAAATTAGATGGCTTATTGTCCCCGCTATTATTGGAGGTAGTGCCTTGTTAGCCGATGGGATTATTACACCGCCCGTTTCGGTATCATCAGCTGTTGAAGGAATTAGAACTTATTATCCTGATATTAATACAGTACCCATAGTTATTGGAATTTTATTTATTCTTTTTACCATACAAAAGTTCGGAACTAAGCTTGTTGGAAAATTCTTTGCTCCAATGATGTTGATTTGGTTCTCTATGTTAGGTATATTAGGTATTATCCAAATTGTAAAGCATCCAGATGTTTTTAAAGCAATCAATCCTTATTATGCTTATCATTTGTTAACCATACATCCTGAAGGTTTTTTTGTTTTAGGTTTTGTATTTTTATGTACAACAGGAGCAGAAGCATTGTATTCAGACATGGGACATTGCGGAAGAAAAAATATCCGAATCAGTTGGATTTTTGTAAAATCAACCTTAGTACTTAACTATTTTGGGCAAGGAGCTTATTTAATTAACAACGAAGGAGAAACACTTCAAAGTCTTGGAGGAAAAAACGGAAACCCTTTTTATTTAATTATGGATGACTGGTTTCAGCCTTTCGGGATTGTAATTGCAACTATGGCGGCTGTAATAGCTTCACAAGCTTTAATTAGTGGATCGTTTACACTGATTAACGAAGCCATGAGATTAAATTTTTGGCCAAAAGTAAAAATTAACTACCCAACCGAATTACAAGGACAATTGTATATTCCATCAATAAACTGGTTATTATTCTTTGGATGTGTGGGAATCGTTCTGCATTTTAAAGAATCCAGTAATATGGAACACGCCTATGGTTTAGCCATTATTTTATGCATGATAATGACCACCATTTTACTTAATTTTTATTTGATAATGAAAAGGGTAAAATTATACTTTATGGTTCCTTTAATTACCATTTATTTATTAATCGAATTAAGCTTCCTGGCAGCTAATATCACTAAATTTGCCGATGGTGGTTATGTTACCCTAATTATCGCAATTCTTTTAATTTGCGTGATGTCTATTTGGTTTACAGCCAAAAAAATCACAAAAAGCTATACTAAAATTGTAAAAGTTCAAGATTATATAAAAGTACTTAGCGAACTAAGCGTTGATATGAGTATACCTAAATATGCTACACACTTAGTTTACATGACTAATGCCGGAAAAGTAGATGAGATAGAAGAGAAAGTAATGTATTCTATTTTACAAAAAAGACCCAAAAGAGCCGATATATACTGGTTTATACACGTAAACATCCTAACTGAACCGTATAAAACAGAATATAGAGTAACCGAAATCCTTAAAGACGACATGTATCGTGTTGATATTAATTTAGGATTTAGAGAACCTACAAAAATCAATTTGATGTTCAAAGAAGTTATTAAAGATATGGTTAAAAATGGAGAAGTTGACATTAGAAGCCGTTATGAATCTTTAAACAAAAACAACATCATTGGCGACTTTAAATTTGTGTTATCTGAAAAATTCCTATCTAATGATAACGAATTAAAATGGCACGAAAACATCATTATGAATTCTTACTTCTTCATTAAAAAACTAAGTTTATCCGAAGAAAGTGCCTTTGGATTAGACAGTAGTTCAGTGAAAATAGAAAAATTCCCAATGATACTTCACACTCCCGAAAATATTGACTTAACTCGTCTAGAAGCAAGAGAAATACACATTTAAATAAAGTTTCTTTTAATTGATACAGAGCGATTGCTGAATAGAAAAACACTATTCTCAATCGCTCTTTTATTTAATAAATATAATCGCATGAAGCTTATAGCTTCTTTATTGGTCATTAAATCTGATACTATTATAAAAAAAGAATTTCGAAAAAACATAAAAGAGAACCATTCTGCTTCACACTTCCTGCGGCAAACTACTTTACTCAAAAAAACCATTTGAAACCTAGTTTCTGAAACTCAGATTTTTTTTAGAAATTTTCCTAAACATTCAAACTTTTGATTTAAACAGTTAAAATCCGTAAATTAGTCATAACTAAACCTTATGATTATGAGAGCTTTATTATTTTTCATCCTCATTTTAGCAGTGCAATCTTGTGCTACAAAAAAATATAGCAAACAACGTCTATTGCCTGAAGGTATTAAATCGGCAACTGAAGAAAAATATGCAATCGCAAATAATACGAAAAACCTTTTGCAGAAAAAGCAAATGATTTTCACAAAAAATGGTCGAATCAAATACTCGAAAACAGTTGATGCTTCTGGCAATCTAATACAAGAAACCAAAAAGAAATTATGGTTTATAGTTGAATTATATCCAGATAAAGAACCTTATTACTGCAAAACACGTTGGAAACCCAATCAACGCGAACGCATTAGTTGCTACACAAGAAAACGTTACAAACAAAATGAGGCTATTTATCATTACAATTCCGATGGAACAATTTCAAAAATAGTAGATCATTTTACTCCATTCTATACCCAATATTTTTACTATACTAAAAACGAACTTTCTAAAATCATAATCAAAGACCAAAACGAGACACTTATTGACGAAATTGCGATACAATGTGCTGCCAAAGACGAAAAAGGAACTTGTTTAAAAGAGATCCGAACTTCGACGAAAACAAACAACAAAGAAGAAATACATTTTTCTCCGAAATACAATTGACATCTAATTTCACACAACATAAAACCTGAATATCAACACACAACAAATAACTGTAATTTAAAAAAATGTTTACTAAACTAAACATCTCTTATAAAAAAGTAATAACTTTGTACTTACTTAAAATAATTAGGATTATGGATATTTCAATTATACCTATCGGAAATTCAAAAGGAATTCGCTTATCGAAAACCATACTTGAAAAATATAATATCACAGATAAAGTAGAACTTATTCTGGAAAAGGGCTATATTATTTTAAAACCAAAATCAGAACCACGAAGTGGTTGGGAAACTGCTTTCAAGAAAATGCATGAAAACGGAGACGATCAATTATTAATTGACGACGCCTTTGAAGATGAAAATCTAGAAGAATGGATTTAAAGCAATATCAAATCGTTTTAGTAAATCTTGATCCAACTGTTGGAAGTGAGATGAAAAAAACACGTCCTTGTGTAATCATTTCTCCAAACGAAATGAATAAATATCTGGACACAATAGTTATTGCCCCCATGACAAGCAGCTCAAAAAACTATCCAACACGAGTTGAAATAAATCACGATAAAAAAACGGGATGGATTGTCCTCGATCAAATTAGAACTGTTGATAGAAGAAGAATTATTAAAATCCTAGGAAATCTATCTGAAAAAGAATTTAAAAAAGTCAAAGAAGTTTTAAGAGAGCTATTTGTAGATTAAATCAAAAAAGGCTGTTCAAAGTTTTTATACTTTAAACAGCCTTTTTCTATGAATTAAGCTTTGAAATTATCTAGAATAATTTGGAGCTTCTTTAGTAATAGTCACGTTATGAGGATGACTTTCAGAAATACCGCTTGAAGTTAAACGTACAAAACGTCCTGTTTCTTGCAAAGTAGCAATGTCTTTAGCACCACAATACCCCATTCCTGCACGAAGTCCACCAACAAATTGTAACATACTTTCGTTCAATTCTCCTTTATAAGGCACACGACCTACAATTCCTTCTGGAACTAACTTCTTAACATCATCTTCTACATCTTGGAAATAACGATCTTTAGAACCTGTTTGCATCGCCTCAACAGAACCCATTCCTCTATATGATTTGAATTTTCTTCCTTCAAAAATAATAGTTTCTCCAGGAGATTCTTTTGTTCCTGCCAAAAGTGAACCCAACATCACACAATCGGCACCTGCAGCAATTGCCTTAGGAATATCTCCTGTGTAACGAATTCCACCATCGGCAATTACAGGAACACCTGAACCTTTAATAGCAGCAGCTACTTCTAAAACCGCTGAAAATTGTGGAAATCCAACACCAGCTACAATACGAGTAGTACAAATTGAACCAGGTCCAATTCCAACTTTTACTCCATCAGCTCCATTTTGAACTAAATATTGAGCCGCTTCTGGTGTAGCGATGTTTCCAACGATAACATCTAAGTCTGGAAATTGAGCTTTAACTAATTTTAAAACATCAACCACTCCTTTAGTATGTCCGTGAGCAGTATCGATAATTACAGCATCAACACCTGCATTTACTAAAGCCGTAGCTCTTTCAACTGCATCAGCAGTAACTCCTAAAGCAGCAGCTACACGCAAACGCCCGTATTTATCTTTATTAGCGTTTGGTTTTTGGTTCAATTTAGTAATATCTCTAAATGTGATTAAACCCACTAATTTATTGTCTTTGTCTATTACAGGAAGTTTTTCGATTTTGTGTCCTTGTAAAACGACTTCTGCTTCTTGTAACGAAGTTCCTTCGGCAACAGTAACCAGATTTTCCTTAGTCATTACCTCAACAATAGGACGGGTACTATTTTTTTCAAAACGCAAATCACGATTAGTAACAATTCCTTTCAATTTTTGATTTTCATCAACCACTGGAATTCCACCAATACCGTATTCTTTCATTGCTGCTTTAGCATCAGCAACAGTAGCATTAAGAGGCAAAGTAACTGGATCGATAATCATACCTGATTCGGCACGTTTTACTTTTCTTACTTTGGCAGCTTGCTGCTCAATAGTCATATTTTTATGTAAAACACCAATTCCCCCTTCTTGAGCCATAGCAATTGCCATAGAACTTTCGGTCACGGTATCCATAGCTGCAGATACAATAGGAACGTTAAGTGTTATGTTTCTTGAAAATTTTGTTTGAATACTCACTTCGCGAGGAAGCACATGGGAGTAATTAGGAACTAATAATACATCATCGTAAGTTAAACCTTCGCCGATAATCTTGGAGTTGTGTGCTATCATGTTGCAATTTCTAGTTGAATTGCGTGCAAATATAGCAAATTATTTTGATTTTTTATAATTCAAAATCCAATTAATTTAACATTAACTTTTAGGTAACAAAGACAGCTCCTAATGCAGCTATCATCAATACGGAGGTTCGTTACTGTCTGCGAAAATAAAATTAAATCCAAATTGGAACGAAAGACTATTAGCTTTGGACACATCTCGGTATTCCAGTAAATTATCAGCCATAAAATACACATTGAACTTACCTAAATTAGCTGATAAACCGAGACCAATATTTGTATAAGAATAGGAATCCAGTGTGTAAGTTGCCTTAAGCTGTAATTTATCCGAAACGTTTCTTTGATAAAAACCCGTCAAGGCCGTTATAGGCATTCTGGGCGTGCTCATAACAAAAAGTTGAGCTCCAACCGCATTTTTATAACGTTTTTCACCAGCTACACAAACACAATCCTCATCTGTAGGTGTGCCATACGAATATTGATAAGAAGCATTTAATTTCACCGGACGCCAAGTAGTGTATTTATTGTACAAAGTATCTAGTTTAACTGCTTCCTGAAAATCGCTATACACCCCGTCAGGGTCGTCAACATCAGTAAAATTAGGATTGATTCCTTCGTACTTATAATACCCTTTATAGGTGAAATTTTCAACATCTTTAGTGTGTCTTATAAAACCAACATCCAGAATACTGGCAGTAATTTGCGTATTTTTCTTTGGATAATACGTAAATCCTAAATCAAATCCCAAGCCCAAATCACCACCTAAAAGCAATTGTTTTTGAACATCAGTCGCCACATCGCCATTGTAATTTTCGTCAATGTATTTTGAAATCCCTGAAGTATTCAAAGTCAAGTCTGAATCCACAATTTGTTCATACATGGTTGTATTTGCTAGTCTGGTGGTTACTGAACCTGAATTATTTGTGGAAGTTGCATTGAAACCACTAAAATAAATTTTACCTCTTGCACCTACTATTAATTTTTCGGAAACATTTTTATGATAACCCACATGCAACACCGATAACATTTCGGCTTTTACACTCAAATCAGACAAATCAAAAGATTTACCAATATAATTTTGATTTCCATCTAAGGCTAAAATGGCTAAATCCTTTGGCATATAAGCAAAAAAATCGAATTCCTGATACAAGCCAAACGACAAATAACCTTTATCTTCAAGCCAATCTCCTAGTTTAATTCCGCCATTAAAAATTTCGATTTGTTCATTTATAGCTCCATGATCGTTTAGGTTTGAGGAATAAACCACACTTCGCAATTTCTGATTGAAATCAACACCATCATTGGCAAATAAATCATAAGCCGAAAAACCACTCGACCCCACTTTAAACGACATTCCTGAAAGTAATGGAACACCAAAATAATATTTATACTTGAAATCGGCTCCCGGATTAGTCATTAACGACTGCGGAACGGAAGTGAAATTATATAAAATTTGCTTGTTTTGAGAAAAACAATTAACAGCAAGGAATAGTCCTAAAAATAAAAATATTTTTCTCATTGTATTGCTAAATAAACGGTAGCGCTGGAACGCAATACTAAGTTTCCTGTACTATTTTGATTCAAAGCTGGACCTGAACCAGGCTCTAACTCTACTAAAAACCTCATCTTTCTAGTGCTCTTAAGCAAATCCAATCTTGTGTTTTGAAAAATTTCAGTTCGTGTAATTATATTAGTAGAACCTGAATAGGCTGGAACATTAATCTTTATTGTTGTCAACGGATTATCATTGCCATCAAACAAAACGATACTTAATGAAAAAGCGCGGTTGATAGTATTGTTTATTGCAAAATAAAAATCGGCTCTTTGCAAATAACTATTAAAATACTTGTCTCTAAAAACATCAAAATCTTGATCGTCATATCCCCAAAGTCGTTCAGAACCATTACTAGTAACAAAAGCAGTTGCAGGTGCATCAAAATAGCTAAAATTCCCCTCAACCACAGGCTCTATTTTCAAATCATTGACTTGATTAAAATCTAAATCACTGGAACAAGAAAAGGAACACATTAATATAAGTGTTAAACAAATTCTATTTATGTAATAATTTTTCATGTGATTGGTTTCCTGTAGTTTTCAACTAAATATAAACGTGATTTTTGAAGAATTAGTATAACTAATAAAACCGTTTAAACAGCTTTGAAGCCTCATTATAAGCACTTTCAAAACTCATTGGATTCAAATTGATTTTTTCTTTGTTTGCTGTAAAGTAAGACAAGAGTTTTTCAGTAGGCATATTACCTGTCAACTCATCTTTAGCCATTGGACAACCTCCAAAACCCTGAATTGCTCCATCGTATCTTCGACAACCGGCTTTGTGCGCTGCCTCTATTTTTTCAAACCATTTGTCATAAGTAGTATGCAAATGTGCACCAAACTCAATCTGGGGATATTTAGGAATTAAATTCGAAAACAAATATTGAATTACTTCTGGTGTAGAACTTCCAACAGTATCCGATAGCGAAAGTATTTTTACGCCCATAGTGGCTAATTTTTCGGTCCACTCGCCCACAATATCAACATTCCAGGGATCTCCGTATGGATTTCCAAAACCCATAGACAAATAAGCTACGACTTCTTTGTTCTTCTTATCAGCTATTTCCAGAATTTCTTGCAAACTCACAATCGACTCCGCAATGGTTTTGTGGGTGTTTCGCATTTGGAAATTTTCCGAAATAGAAAAAGGAAAGCCTAAATAATGAATGGATTCAAATTCAGCAGCCATTTCGGCACCTTTAGTATTGGCAATAATGGCTAACAACTTAGATGTAGTTTTGGATAAATCCAATTGGTCTAAAACCGCTGCCGTATCCTGCATTTGCGGAACCGCTCTTGGTGAAACAAAACTCCCAAAATCAATAGTATCAAATCCTACTCGCAATAAAGACTGAATATACGCAACCTTATTCTCAGTAGGAATAAAGCTTCTAATACCTTGCATGGCATCACGTGGACATTCTATAATTTTTATTGGCTCCATAGCTTTCAAAGATAGTAAAACTTGCAAAGTGGCAAAATTTAGAACCAACAAAAAAGCGCAACTCTATAGAAGAATTACGCTTTTATAATTTATTAAGTTATCACGCAAAGAAATTTAAAACTTTAACCGCAAAATTTAAAAAAGTTCTCGCAAAGTTCACAGAGTTAAAAAACAATCCGCTTTAATTAAAAAAACTTAGCGAATCTTAGTGTTTTCTTTGTGAATCTTTGCGTAATAGCCTATAAACGACTTAAAATCTTTTTATTGATGGCTTTTACCAAGGCTGGACCTTCATAAATAAAACCAGTATATAGTTGCACTAAACTTGCTCCGGCTTCTAATTTTTCGATAGCATCATCGGCAGAATGGATTCCTCCAACACCAATAATTGGGAAAGCCTTATTACTTTTTTGCGAAAGAAAACGAATCACCTCAGTAGAACGCTTCGTCAACGGTTTTCCAGACAATCCACCCATTTCAGCTTTATTTTCTGACTGTAAACCTTCACGGGAGATAGTTGTATTGGTTGCAATTACACCTGCAATCTTGGTTTCATTTACAATATCAATAATATCTAATAATTGCTCATCGGTCAAATCGGGAGCAATTTTTAATAAAATTGGTTTTTGTTTTGGCTTAGCCAAATTTTTATTCTGTAAAGTTTGTAACAACTGTGTCAACGGCTCTTTATCTTGTAAGGCGCGTAAATTTGGTGTATTTGGCGAACTCACATTCACTACAAAGTAATCTACATAATCGTATAAAGCGTCAAAACAAATTTCGTAATCTGAAGTAGCTTCTTCGTTTGGAGTCAATTTATTTTTACCAATGTTTCCTCCAATTAAAACGCCTGGATTGGATTTCAGTCTTTCAACCGCTTCCAGAACACCACCATTATTAAAACCCATTCGGTTAATAATTGCTGAATCTTCTCTAAGACGAAACAAACGCGTTTTTGGATTTCCTTCCTGACCTTTTGGTGTTAAAGTTCCAATTTCGATAAAACCAAAACCAAAGTTGGATAATTCCTTGTACAATTTGGCATCCTTATCAAAACCAGCAGCTAAACCTACAGGATTTTTAAATTTTAATCCAAATACTTCTGTTTCTAATCTTTTATCATTTACTAAATAAAGTGACTTATAAAGGGCAGAAAAACCAGGTATTTTAGAAGTAATACGAACTAACGAAAAAGTAAAGTGATGTATTTTTTCTGGATCAAAACAAAAAAATAGCGGTCGGATAAGCTGTTTATACATAGGATTTTAATTTGTGCTGCAAAAATAGAATTATCTAATGGATAATTAAATATTTCTAAAAAAATTATAGCTCCAGATTCGATTTAGACACTAACAAAGAAGAAAAAACCTAGATAAACATTAGTTAAATAACACCCAAAAAACAAGCAAAAAACAATACAAACAACTAAACAACAACTACTTAAAATAAAACCATTTTGTTTTAAGTTTTCAAAACTCAAAAAAGCTACTTTTTTCAAATGATTTTTCTTACCTTGTAAATAACAAATAAATAATACAAACACATTTTACCAACTTAAAACGCATCATTATGAAACTAAAATTAATTTTAACTACTGTATTGCTTTCAAGTTTCCAACTGTTTCTAGCTCAAAATACTGCAAATGACTCTATACAGTCAATAAAAAAAACGACTATAACTACGGTCACAACAGTAAAAGACACCATCATTAAAGTAGTTCCCGAAGTTAGCAATACAGTAACAACCGAATCTGACAAAGAAGCATTAAAAAAAGAAGCCAAAATGCTTAATGCAAAAATGAAAGAAGAGAAAAAAGCATTAAAAGAAGCTAAG
This sequence comes from Flavobacteriales bacterium 32-34-25, assembly GCA_002280815.1. Classification (GTDB taxonomy): domain Bacteria; phylum Bacteroidota; class Bacteroidia; order Flavobacteriales; family Flavobacteriaceae; genus Flavobacterium. The sequence continues at coordinate 13,823 of NCET01000028.1, forward strand.
AGAACTGAACAAGAACAAAAAGATTTTGAAAAAGAACAGAAAGCCTTTGAAAAACAACAAGACAAAATTCTTTCGGGAGAAAAATCGGTTAGTAAAATAAAAAACAAAATTTCTAATGAAGAAAAAAGTTTAGCCAATCGAAAAGAAAAATTTGAAAACAAAAAATCAAGAGGAAAAATCAATTCTACTGATATCGAAAAAGAAAATATCAAAATCAGCAAACAACAAATTAAAATAAATAAACTAAACGAAGACCTCTACAAAGCAGAAGACAAACTAATTAAATTGAGAAATTAAATTAGTACACACTAAAAATTAGCCGCAAATTCATCAATTAAATCCATCCAAATGGAAAACAAATTGATGAATTTGCGGTTTTTTTAATTGCCAACCACAAAACTCAGTTATAAATTATAGTTAGAACATAAAAACTATCTTTGTCTTTCAAAAAAATACCACTTTATGCAACATATCATTGATCGTTTTATTAGTTATGTAACTATTGATACTGAATCGAATCCGAATTCAGAAACCACTCCAAGTACCGAAAAACAATGGGTTTTAGCCAATAAATTAGTCGAAGAACTAAAAGCTATTGGAATGCAAAATGTGACTATTGACGACAAAGCTTACATTATGGCTACTTTGCCTAGTAATGTAGAACACGAAGTTCCAACAATTGGTTTTATTTCTCATTTTGACACTTCACCTGATTTTTCGGGAGCCAATGTAAAACCACAAATCATAAATAATTATGACGGAAAAGACATTGTATTGAATGCAG
>NCET01000029.1 GCA_002280815.1 Flavobacteriales bacterium 32-34-25
TGAAACCTCCTGTGGTTGAAATGGTTCGTAAATTGCTGTTACATAATTCACCACATCAGTATCTTTAAAACTTTCCTGTGCTTTACATTTAGCATAAACTTCATCAACAATATGATATAAGTTTCTTTCTTTCAAAAGTTCTAATGCTGCTCTAAAAGCAACTAAACCTTCTAATTTTGCCATATCAATTCCGTAACAATCAGGGAAACGTATTTGTGGCGCCGAAGAAACAATTACAATTCGTTTTGGATTTAAACGATCCATCATTTTGATGATACTCTTTTTAAGAGTAGTTCCTCTCACAATACTATCATCAATAATTACCAAATTGTCCGTAGGCTTAATTACACCGTAAGTCACATCATAAACGTGAGCTACTAAATCATCACGACTATCATCAGCAGTAATAAAAGTTCTTAATTTAGCATCTTTAATAGCTACTTTTTCAGTTCTAATTTTTACAGCTAATAATTCCTGTAAAGTTTCGGCTGTCAACGTATTTCTATTGGCTAAAATGTAATTATTCTTTCTTTGATTTAAGAAATCCTGAGCCGCTTCAACCAATCCGTAAAAAGATGTTTCAGCTGTGTTAGGAATATATGAAAACACTGTATTATCAGTATCCTGATCAATCGAATCTAAAACTGCTGGCAAAATTAATTTCCCTAGGTTTTTTCTTTCTTGATAAATTTCGGCATCACTACCTCTAGAGAAGTAAATACGTTCAAACGAACATGATTTTTTAACTGTTGGAGTCAAAATTTCTTTCATCGAAACGTTTCCATTCTTCTTAATAATCAAAGCATTTCCTGGATCAATTTCCTGCACTTTTTCAAATGGAACATTAAAAACCGTTTGAATAACTGGTCTTTCAGATGCTACCACCACAACTTCATCATCCTGATAATAATATGCTGGACGAATTCCTGCTGGATCTCTAAAAACAAAAGCATCTCCATGACCTAAAAGACCCGCCATAGCATATCCTCCATCAAGATTTTTTGCCGAACGTGCTAAAATCTTAGCAACATCTAATCTTTCAGCAATTACTGGCGAAGCTTCTTGTTTAGAATACCCTTCGGCTTTACAATCTTGGTACAACTGCATCACTTCTTTATCTAAAAAGTGACCTATTTTTTCCATTACAGTAACAGTATCCGCCATTTCTTTTGGATGCTGACCCAACTCAACCAAATTTTGAAAAAGTTCTTTAACATTCGTCATATTAAAGTTTCCAGCCAAAATAAGATTACGATGCATCCAGTTACTTTGTCTTAAAAAAGGATGAACACTTTCTATACTATTTTTTCCAAAAGTTCCATAACGTACGTGACCTAGAAACAATTCTCCTATATAAGGAATGTTTGCTTTTTGTGCTGCAACATCATCAGCATATTCAGGATTCGCAGTTAACTCTTCATTAACTCTTTCATTAATTTGAGCAAATACATCCTGAATCGGTTGAGACTGATTCGAACGTACCCTACTAATATACCTATCTCCCGGTTCCACATCTAGTTTTATACTAGCAAAACCAGCACCATCTTGACCACGATTATGCTGTTTCTCCATCATTAGATACATTTTTTGTATCCCGTAAAAAGCAGAACCATACTTCTCCTTGTAAAATTCAAGCGGTTTAAGTAGTCTACTATTCCACATTCATGTTTTAAAGCGTCGCTCATTGTAATAGTATTTGTGTTGTGTGAGTTTTATACTAATAAGAATAATACCAATTAAAAAAGCCCCGTTTCCGAGGCTTCAAGGCATTATAATTCTATATCAAATTGTGTCAATGACTTAAATTGTTTTAATCGAGACACAACCTCTTGTTTATCTAAACCAACCATTCGCTCCGTTCCAAATTTCTCCACACAAAAGGAAGCTAAATTAGAACCATAGATAATGGCATTTTTCATATTTTCAAAAGAAACATTCTCGCTCTGAGTAATAAATCCTGCAAAACCTCCTGCAAAAGTATCTCCTGCCCCTGTTGGGTCAAAAACCTCTTCTAATGGTAATGCTGGTGCAAAGAAAACCTGATTGCCATGAAACAATAACGCTCCGTGCTCGCCTTTTTTAATTACTACAAATTCAGGTCCCATTTCCTGGATTTTTGCTGCAGCTTTTACTAGAGAATATTCACCCGAAAGTTGTCTTGCTTCTTCATCATTAATTGTAATCACGTCTACACGTTTAATTACATCTAATAATTCAGGCAAAGCACAATCCATCCAAAAATTCATAGTATCTAAAACTACTAATTTTGGTTTGCTTTCTAATTGATCTAAAACACCGCTTTGTACTAATGGATGCAAGTTTCCTAACATCACTACATCGGCATTTTTATAATTTTCAGGAACTTTTGGCTGAAAATCGGCCAAAACATTTAATTGAGTATCCAATGTATCTCTTGAATTCAAGTCGTTGTGGTAACGACCACTCCAAAAGAAGGTTTTCCCTCCTTTTACTATTTCGAGTCCAGAAATATCAATATTTCTTTCAGTCAATAAATCTAAATATTCTTGAGGAAAATCGTCACCCACAACAGAGACAATAGCCGATTGTAAGTTGAAAAAAGCTGCTGAAAGTCCAATGTAAGTTCCAGCTCCACCTAAAATTTTATCGGTTTTTCCGAATGGAGTTTCAATTGCGTCGAAAGCGACTGTTCCAACAATCAATAATTTATTCATTTGATGAATTTCGAATTAAAGTGCAAAGATAGTTCATAAGTTCCATAGTTGCAAAAGTTAAAAGACGCAAAATTATCACAAAATCTTTCCCTCTTCTTTTTCATAAAAAGCATCAATTGACAAAGACTTTTGATTAGATGCAAAAACCGCTAAAGCATCGCAACGCTCGTTTTGAGGATGATTATTATGTCCTTTTATCCACTTGAAATCAACCTGATGTTTTCGATAAACTATTAAGAAACGTTTCCATAAATCGGCATTTTTTCTGGCTGCGAAAGCTTTTTTCTCCCAACCTAAAACCCATTTCTTAACTACTGAATCCACCACATATTTAGAATCTGAAACCACCAGAACTTTCATATTTGGATTTTTTAACTTTTCCAAACCTACAATTACTGCTAACAATTCCATTCTATTATTAGTAGTATGACGGAAACCCTCGTAAAATTCTTTTTTATGCGGAGTTCCGACTAATTCCATAACCACTCCATAACCTCCAGGCCCGGGATTTCCCTTTGCAGCTCCATCAGTATATATATGTACTTGATATTCCAAATCTATGATTTCGTTTTTAACAAATCCTCAACAACTCCTGGGAAATATTTTTGTTCTAATTCGTGAATTTTCTCAGCAACCACCTCTGGTGTATCCGTTCCTAAAACCGTTACCTGCTTTTGAAAAATAGTAGCCCCTTCATCATAATTTTCATTTACATAATGAATCGTTATTCCTGTTTCCTTTTCTTTATTTTCAACAATAGCTCTATGCACATGCATACCATACATTCCTTTTCCACCATATTTTGGCAACAAGGCAGGATGAATATTTATAATCTTATCAGGATAAGCTTCGATAATAGCATCTGGAAACTTCAGTAAAAAACCAGCCAAGACAATTAAATCTGGCTGAATGCTATTTATATTTTGTAATAATTCGCTTTCATATAATTCTGATTTTGTAAAAATCGTTACAGGAACAGCATTATTTTTTGCTCTATCAATTACCCCGGCATTTGCATTATTAGTGTAAACACCAACAACCTCTCCAATTGCACTTCCTTTAAAATATTTTATAATATTCTCAGCATTTGTACCCGATCCAGAAGCAAAAACAACTATTTTTTTCATAATTCATCTCGTTTAAGTCACACAAAAAAAAGAATAAAAAACGAAATTAAATAGCTTTAAGAAGTCTTTGTTCAAAATTATTTTATATTTTAGATGTCACATTTATTAACTAAATGGTTATTTTAAAATAAAGTTTTTTATTTTTGCCACCAATTAAATTCTAAAATTAAAGATTATGTCAGACATTGCATCAAGAGTAAAAGCGATTATCGTAGACAAATTAGGCGTTGACGAAAACGAAGTTGTAACAGAAGCAAGCTTCACTAATGATTTAGGAGCTGACTCATTAGACACTGTTGAGCTTATTATGGAATTCGAAAAAGAATTTGACATTCAAATTCCAGACGATCAAGCTGAAAACATTGCTACTGTTGGTCAAGCTATCTCTTACATCGAAGAAGCTAAAAAATAATAAACTCACACCCGAATTTTAAAATTTCAATTTTAGAAGTCGGGTGTTATTATTTTTTTCAAAAATTAAAAGTACGATTGAATTTCAATCCATTATACATAATACAACACCCATGGCTCTTAGGTACTAAAACACAAAAGAAAGCGTGGGTTTTGTTTGTTTAAAGATAACAAAATACAGAATATATGGTATTAAGACGAGTTGTTGTAACAGGCTTAGGTGCTCTTACCCCTATTGGAAACAATATTGAGGAGTATTGGAACGGGCTTATTAACGGAGTTAGTGGAGCTGCTCCAATAACATATTATGACGCTTCAAAGTTTAGAACTCATTTTGCCTGCGAAGTAAAAAACTTCAACGTAGAAGACTTCATAGACCGAAAAGAAGCTCGAAAAATGGACCGTTACGCACAATACGCATTAGTTGCAGCCGATGAAGCTGTACAAGATGCTGGTTTTGATTTTGAAAAATTAGACAAAGACAGAGCTGGGGTTATCTGGGGTTCAGGAATTGGAGGATTAGAAACTTTTCAAATAGAAGTTCTTAATTATGCAGCTGGCGACGGTACACCAAAATTCAACCCTTTCTTTATACCAAAAATGATTGCCGATATTGCTGGTGGTCATATTTCTATTAAATACGGTTTTAGAGGACCTAATTTCACAACAGTTTCTGCTTGTGCTTCATCAACAAATGCCATTATTGATGCTTTCAATTACATTAGATTGGGTCATGCCGATGTTATGGTAACTGGTGGTTCAGAAGCTGCAGTAACAATTGCTGGAATGGGAGGATTTAATGCTATGCACGCTTTATCTACAAGAAATGACGATCCAAAAACAGCTTCAAGACCAATGGACAAAGACAGAGATGGATTTGTACTTGGAGAAGGCGCTGGTGCTTTAATACTTGAAGAATACGAACATGCCATAGCCCGTGGAGCAACTATTTATTGCGAAGTTGGCGGTGGAGGTATGTCGGCAGATGCGCACCATATTACAGCTCCACATCCAGAAGGATTAGGTGCAAAAAATGTGATGCTAAACTGCTTGAGAGATGCTGGTTTAAAACCAACTGACGTTGATGGTGTAAACATGCACGGAACATCAACTCCTTTGGGAGACATGGCTGAGAGTAAAGCAATCGAACAAGTTTTTGGAGAGCATGCTTATACCATGAATTTGAATTCAACTAAATCTATGACAGGTCACTTATTAGGAGCTGCTGGAGCAATTGAAACCATTTCTGCTATTCTTTCTATAAAATACGGAATAGTTCCTCCTACAATTAATCATTTTACAGATGATGAAAAAATCGATCCAAAGTTAAACTTCACTTTCAACGTAGCTCAAAAAAGAGAAATGAATGTTGTTATGAGTAATACTTTTGGTTTTGGAGGTCACAATGCTTGTGTATTAGTAAAAAAATTAGGATTCTAATTTTATACTATGAGTATATTCAAAAAAATATTTACAAAATCCCGTTCTCAAGAAGACGGGATTTTTTTTGATGCTATCCAAAAAATACTTGGTTTTCCTCCAGGCGAATTAAATCATTATAAAAAAGCCTTTACTCATCGCTCTTCTGGCAAAGTAGATTCTACTGGAAACCCTATTAGTTATGAACGTTTAGAATTTTTAGGAGATGCTATGCTGAGTTCAGTTATTGCTGCGCATTTATTTAACGAAGCACCTTATGGAGACGAAGGCTACCTTACTAAAATGCGTTCTAAAATTGTAAGTAGAGAACATTTGAATGAATTAGGGAAAGATTTGGATTTAATTCGGTTTGTAGAAAGCAAAGTTCCCGTACAGCATTTTGGAGAAAACATTCATGGAAATATTTTCGAATCACTTATTGGAGCCATCTATCTGGATAAAGGCTATCCGTTTTGCGAAAAATTCATTCAGCAAAAAGTAATCATTCCTTATGTTGACATTTCCAGACTAGAAGGAAAGGTAATAAGCTACAAAAGTTTAATTATTGAATGGTGTCAAAAAGAAAAAAGACATTTTCATTACGACATCTTTGAAGACAATGCCATCGATGGACAACGCCTCTTTGGAGTAAAATTAAGCATTGACGAAAAAGTAATTGCTAAAGCCAGAGCTACTTCAAAGAAGAAAGCCGAAGAAAAAGCATCTCAACGTGCCTATTTTGCATTTCAGGAAAAAATGAACAAAAAATAATACTAAATTACTCAAAACTACAACGTTTTCGTTTTAAATTTAACGAAATCATTATATTTTCAACACTTATACTTCGACAGAAATAGTATATTTACATCTTTATTTTTAATGAAGATGGCTATTCATAAATTAAGTCTTGACGAATTTGACGAGATTGACTACAATCTTATCGCAATTCATACTTCTTTAGAAGATTACCGATTGGCATATTTTATCAATCAAAAACTTCCAATAAATCTAGCAAAGAGTGCGGATGAAGTTCAAATAAACATCAAAGAAGGAGAAACAAAATTTTCGAGATTTTATTTTTATGACGAAGAAAATACGGTAGCATGGAACTTAGTTCAGAATAAAAACGAGGTTATTCAAGAACAAAACAATCAAGTTCAGGACTTATTTTCAAATTCGACAGAAGGCATTTCGACAAAAGTGTACTTATTGCCCGAATTTAAAAAAGCAGATTATTTTTTAAAAATAGACAATACCGATGACAGCATTGATGTGCATCAAATAAAAACGATATTAAACACTATAGACAACATAACAACAGTATATACTGTTGAAACAAAACAAATAAAATCTAAAAACAATCTAATTTTTTAATGCAAATGATTACTACAAACAAGAAAACTAAAATTGTGGCTACCCTTGGGCCTGCTTGCAGCACAAGAGAAATCATAAAGGACATGGTTGAAGCTGGTGTAAACGTATTTAGAATTAATTTCTCTCATGCTGATTATGCCGATGTAGAAAACAGAATTCAAATTATTCGTAGTCTTAACGAAGAATTCGGTTATACTACAGCTATACTTGCCGACTTACAAGGTCCTAAACTTCGTGTTGGAATGATGAACGACGGTGTTGTTGTTAACGACGGAGACATCATTACTTTCACTACAGCCGAAGACATTGTAGGAACTGCCGAAAGAGTTTTCATGAAATACCAAAACTTTCCTAACGATGTAAATCCTGGTGAAAGAATCTTATTAGATGACGGAAAATTAATTTTCGAAATCGTTTCTACTGACAAGAAAACTGAAGTTGTTGCTAAAGTTATTCAAGGTGGTGAATTGAAATCTAAAAAAGGAGTTAACCTTCCTAATACTAAAATTTCTCTTCCAGCTTTGACTGAAAAAGATATTGCAGACGCTATTTTTGCTATTGGGCAAAAAGTAGATTGGATTGCACTTTCTTTTGTAAAAACACCTCAAGATTTAAAAGATCTTCAAGACTTAATTGCTGAGCACGCTGAAAACAAAATCCCAATTATTGCCAAAATCGAAATGCCGGAAGCATTAGAAAACATGGACAAAATTGTAGCTTACTGCGATGCTTTAATGGTTGCTCGTGGAGATTTAGGAGTTGAACTTCCTGCTCACGAAGTACCATTAGTACAAAAAGACTTAATTCGTAGAGCTAAAATAGCTCGTATTCCAGTTATTGTTGCTACGCAAATGATGGAAACTATGATCACTAGCTTAACGCCAACACGTGCTGAAGTGAATGACGTAGCAAATTCAGTAATGGATGGTGCTGATGCTGTAATGCTTTCGGGAGAAACTGCTGCTGGAAATTATCCAGTACAAGTTATCCAAAAAATGACTCAAATTTGTGAGGCTGTAGAAAACTCTGCATTAATTCAAGTACCACAAAACACACCACAAATTAAAACAAACCGTTTTATCACTAAAACTATTTGTCGTCAAGCAGCAGTTATGGCTAATTCTATCGAAGCAAAAGCTATTTCTACTATGACAAACAGTGGTTATACTGCTTTCCAATTATCAGCTTGGAGACCAAACACAGCTGAAATTTTAGTTTTTACTTCAAATAGAAGAATCCTTACTCAGTTAAGTTTATTATGGGGAGTTAGAACTTATTTCTACGATAAAGAAGAAAGTACAGATACTACAGTAACTGACATCAACAGAATCGCTAAAGAAAAAGGACATGTTGCACCTGGTGATTACATTATCAACTTAGCATCTATGCCTATTACCGAAAAAGGAATGGTAAACACCATGAGAGTTTCTGAAATTAGCTAATAGCTGTTTTATCAAAATACAAAAATCCGTCTTGTTTAATCGAGACGGATTTTTTTTGCTTTCAAAATATTGATATAATGCAAGTTAAGATCTGAATTTTCAACTCCAGTTTTCACTTATTTTAACCAAAACAGCTTAAAATACACTCGAAAAAAATTAAGAAGAATTAAACAGCTTTGTAAAAAAATATCTTTTATATTTGGCTAACAAAAAATGTATTTATTATGAATTTCAGTTCTAAAAACCCGTTTTTAAACAATAAAAGCTTCTCAGCAACCTCTAGAGCTGAGCAAGTACATGAAGCAACTGTTATTGGTTTCGAGCAAAACATGACGCTTTCGGGCACAATTAACAAAACTATTTTACTGTTCTTACTACTTACTGCATCTTCTATGGTGACTTGGTGGATGGCTTTTAACGGAATGAACCCTATAGCTCCTGCTATTGGCGGTGCAATCATCGGATTAATTTTAGTGGTAATTTCAGCATTTAAACCGCAATACTCAGGCTATTTAGCTCCTGGTTATGCCGTGTTTGAAGGTTTATTTATTGGAGGAATTTCGGCAATTTTTGAAGCAAAATATCCTGGAATTGTTATTCAGGCCGTTGGAGCTACCTTTGTAACCTTTGCCGTTTGTTTGGGACTTTATAAATTTCAAATTGTAAAAGTAACCGAACAATTCAAATCGGTAGTTGTGGCAGCAACATTAGCTATCGCTACTTATTACCTTATCTCTTGGTTATTCTCTATGTTTACAGGTTACCAACCCGTACATTATGGAAACTCTATGTGGAGTATTGGAATTAGTGTTTTTGTAATTGTAATTGCAGCTTTAAACTTATTCTTAGATTTTGATCGAATTGAAGAAGGAGTGCAACAAAGAATGCCAAAATACATGGAATGGTTTGGCGCCATGGGATTGATGATTACTCTGGTTTGGTTGTACGTTGAATTCTTGAGATTATTATCAAAACTTTCTAGTAAAGACTAATTATCCAACATAAAGATTATATCGAATCGCAAATTCGCAAATTAGTTTCTAATTGATGAATTTGCGGTTTTCTTTTTAAAAATCAAATTTTAACTGAACAGCAACAACTGCTTTCTTGACTTCGGTATTCAAATTACTCATCGAAATCCCGAGTAAACGAACAGAATCTTTCATTCGTTCCTGATACAACAATTCTTTTACCGATTCCAGAATTAATCCTTTATCGGCAATAAAATAAGGCAAGGTTTTGCTTCGTGTTTGCTGTGTAAAATCACTGTATTTTATTTTTAAGGTTACGGTTTTCCCCGAAACTTTATGCTTTTTAAGTCTTCGTTCTAAACTACTAGCAATGATTTCTAGTTGTTCCAACATAAAAACCTCCGAAGAAAGATTCACTTCAAATGTGTGTTCGGCAGCGACTGATTTTGCAATACGACTAGATTTTACTTCGCTGTTGTGAATACCGCGAACCACATGGTAATAATAACTTCCAGATTTCCCGAAATGTTTTTCCAAAAATTCCAATGATTGCTCTTTCAATTCCAAACCTGTAAAAATGCCCAATTGATACATTTTCTCCGTTGTTACCTTCCCCACCCCATAAAACTTCCGAATGGGCAACACTTCTAAAAAAGGAATAACTTCTTCTGGAGTTACTGTTTTTTGTCCGTTGGGTTTATTATAATCGCTGGCAATTTTAGCAACAAATTTATTGATCGAAATTCCCGCCGAAGCCGTCAATCCTACTTCATTAAAAATCCGATTTCGAATTTCTTGTGCTAAAAGACTAGCACTTGGATTTCCTTTTTTGTTTTGGGTTACATCCAGATAAGCTTCGTCAAGCGAAAGTGGCTCAATCAAATCAGTATAATCACGGAAGATTTTATGAATTTGAGTCGAAATTTCTTTGTAACGCTCAAATCTTGGACGAACAAAAATAAGCTCAGGACAATATTTCTTAGCCAGAACACCACTAATAGCACTTCGAACACCAAATTTTCTAGCCTCATAACTGGCCGCTGCTACAACTCCTCGGCTTTCTGAACCACTTACAGCTATTGGTTTCCCTCGAAGTTCAGGATTGTCCATTTGCTCCACCGAAGCAAAAAAAGCATCCATGTCTATGTGTATAATTTTTCTATTGGGATTTAATTCTAGCATCTTCAACTAAGGCATCAAATAGCTTATTTATCCTTTTCGACCTGTAAATAATTCTCAACAACACCCGATTTTAATTTTCTTTCCGTTGGAAAAAAGAAACTAAACGGTTTTGATTTGAAATGACTCCAAATGGAAGCGGTTACAAAGCGCAATTCAAACAACGGGATCGCTCGGGATCGAAAAGCCAAGCCCAATGAAAGACTAAAACTAACCATAAAGTTAACCAATCCAATCACTCCAATTCCAAAAATCCCCCAGAACAACATAGAATCACTAACCTCATAATTGGCACCATAAATTCCTAGTGCTAAATTTCCACTCACAAAAGTAATATGTCGTATATCCAGATTAAGTCCTAAAAACAAACCAACAGAAGCTGTACTTCCCATAAAAACACCAAACCAGAAATTAGAAATAATTCCTGCCCATTTTTTTTCATACAAAGCAGACAACTTAAGTGTTCTCTTTTTTCCAATACTCTTTTTCAACAAAGGATGTTCGGCAATACGAAAATAAACCTGATTGTGCTTGTCTCTATTAGCAACACTTCCTGAGATAATTCCGGACAAAAACAAAAACACACCCGCAATTGCAGCATGAAAAATAGCCATCGAATGAATCGGACTGATATCAGTAATTAATTTATTCCATTTTGTAGCAGCTATATTATAATCAAAAGCATAATCTATTAACCAAATTCCGAGTAATGAAACCGGAAAAGCCATGATTACATTTCCCACAAAGGCTATAAATTGCGAACGAAACACACGTGCAAAAAGAATAGCAAAAGCATTATATTTCTCTGTTTTTTTTCCCTGTTTTAGCTCTCCTTCTTCTAAGGCTTTAATCAAAGCCGAAGCAGTCATAGCAGGTTGTTTTGTTGCCAAAGTAAAACCCAAAATATAAATAGTAATAAATCCAAAAGCGTAATTCATGCTGTAAAGAAACGCATGACCAAAAATACTGGTATCAATCTTTGAAAGGAAAATTTTAATGATACACAAAATACCCACTATAAATCCACCACCTAACGCATTCCAAAACATTTTAAAATATTCGTTTCGGCCTTCAGTAATATATTTTTCACCAGTTTTGGCGGTATGTTGGGTAATTTCGTAAGAAATCAACTGAATGCTTTCGGCAATAAACTTTCGAACATTATTTTTATAGCAATTAAACTCTATCAATTGCAAGGCCATTACAATTCCGTTATTCTGTTTGTCCGTTTCATTTTCTACTTTTAGTAACGAAATAAGAAACTTAAGCCTTTCTAATTGTTGTTTAATTTTTAATAAATTCTGATTTACCCTAAGCGAAATTCCGTATTTAGAACTATTTCTAAATGCTTTTTCAACAAAGTCCTCACAATGCTTGTGCAATACTAATAGTTGTGCAAAAGACAAGTCATCTGAAAGAATATAATGCTTTTCTGAATTTCTAATTTCGTCCTCAATTAAAAACAATTCTTTTTCAAAAGCCGAAAAAGGACTTTCTAAATCATCAAATTCAGGAACCATCTTAATTACATCGGTCTCCATCGCACGTCCGCTTATTCGCTGTGTAATTAAATGCATTGCAATTAATACTTCTGACAAAGTCGAATTAGGTTCGACGTTTTCATACATCGATTCGAATTCCAAAAGATTGTACAATTCTTCTAATTGATTCATTGGAATTTTACTCACCCAAAAACTATCGGTAGCCAAATAAAAAACCTGATTCAGAACATATTCCAAAGTATCTTTTTGGGGCTGATACGGTAAAATTTTAGCGAAAATTCTTTTTTTAACTTCGAAAATAAAATCTACATCTCGCAAAATAGCTGCATCCGAAAAGATTTTATTGAATTTTCTGTTTTTTAAAATTTCTTTTAAATAAACCGAAAGATCTTCTCGACAAGACTGATTCTCTTTCAAAAAAGAAATCAATTCGTGTAAATCTACCGTTTGTAAATTTTTAATTTTCAAAGGTCGGATTAACTGAATCAATTCGACTAAAGGCTCCAAATTATTTTTTTCATCACGCCATGACTGACTTTCTCCAAAAAAATTAGTTAAGAGCTCCGTAACAGATGGCTTCGTTTTTACTTTGAAAAATGGCATAATGAATCTATTCTATTTCTGTAAAAATACAAATCGAAGCAAGATATCCAACCAACTTATTCATAAAAAAACAGTTAAAAACAAAAAACATTTTAGTGCTAACAACTTTTATAAAATTCATTTATTGTAAGCTAATTCATAAAAATGTAATATATTTGAAACGCTAACCAATTCGAAACCATGGATAAAAAACTTTACTCACTGCTACTTTTTCCTGTTTTATTATGGAGTCAGTCTAATATCAACGATAGTAACAATAAAGTATTCAGACATTATTACAAAGACAAAGTAGTATCTGTTGAAATTTGGAAAGGATCTGATATAATAACTGATAGTTTAAAAACCTATTATAATAATGGAAAAATAAATGAGGTTTTTTATTTTGATGACAAAGGACGCAGAAACAACAATTCTTTTCAATACAATAGTCAAGGTGAAAAATTAGTAACCTGGATTTTTTTACATGGAAAATTAATAAGCAGAACCGATCATAAATTACCTTTTAGTAATAAGGAGAATGAAGAAAATGCAAAAAAACATCTTCAACAATTGACCGAAGTAAATACCAAAACCAATTATAATCCAAACAAGATTAACGATTTGTTTAAAAGAGGTTATTTAAGAGCTCGTCTTGGCAATTTTACTTTGGCTCTTGATGATTTAAGAAAGGTGGAATCGATCGTAAATAAAAACAAAAAAGACACAACCAAAGTAATCTCAGAGGCTGCAAAAACAAACAGAAAAAAATTTGAAAGCAATCTTTATGACATATTTGCTAATCTATATGGAGGTATGGAAATGGAATATGCTGCCAATCAATATTACGTAAAAGCGATGGCTGCAGCTCCAAATGACTATCGAATCCTATATAATTTTGCTAATTATTTACAACAAAAGAAATCTACTGATTTAGCTCGTCATTATTTAGAAAAAATTGTTGCTACCTATCCAGAACACGGTCATGCAAGATGGGGATTGGCTAAATTATATAGTGATATTGGAGAATATGAAAAAGCCATGGAGAATATTAATGCTGCTTTCCTAAAAGAAAAAGCAATAATAGCGCATTCATCTAATTATGGAGGCAGAGATTTAAGAACTACCAGAGGTTTATTGTATCACAAACTAGGCGAATCAGAAAAAGGAATTCAGGATTTAAAAGAAGCCTTAAAAATGGACAAAGACAATTCTTATACCCTGAAAAATCTAGGAATTATTTATCTAGACCAAAAAAAATATAGTGATGCCTGTGAGTTATTCGAAAAAGCGAAAAAGCTGGATTATACTTTAGCTTATGATGAAAATGATTTGGATGCTTTAATAGAAAATGCTTGCAACAATATTCCTCAAACTGAAATTGTAGCTACTCCAAAGCCTTTTGTTTATCCAAATCCTGCTACAACGGTGATTACTATCAAAAATTACGATTATCAAAAATTTGATTATGACTTTTTCGATTTCGAATCTAATGCTATTTTACACGGAAATAGCACCGATGGAACAATTGATGTTTCTAAGTTAAATGCTGGTTTTTATATTCTGAAAATTTCCAATACTAATTCGCCACAAACATTTAAAATTATAAAAGAATAATATACCTTTAATCCTTATAATTTTACACATCGATGTTAGAAATAGAACGAAAATTTTTAGTTACCTCAGATTCATATAAAAAAGAAGCTTTTTCTAAAAACCGTATAATTCAAGGTTATTTGAGTTCAAATCCCGAACGCACTGTTCGTGTTCGAATAAAAGAAAACAAAGCTTATTTGACTATAAAAGGCAGCTCAAATGCCTCGGGTATGTCTCGTTTTGAATGGGAAAAAGAAATTCCTGTAGAAGAAGCCAAGAATTTATTATTGCTTTGCGAAAAAGGGGTAATCGACAAAACGCGTTTTGAAGTAAAAATAGGCTCTCACACCTATGAAGTAGACGAATTTTACGGCGAAAACGAAGGTTTAGAAATGGCCGAAATCGAATTACAGTCGGAAACAGAAATATTTGAAAAACCAGATTGGTTAGGGGAAGAAGTAACTAATGACAACCGATATTACAACTCTTATTTAAGTAAAAATCCTTTTAAAAGCTGGTAATTTACTTTACCACTTCCTCAATAGTTACTATCATAGACCCAGCTCTTTTGTTAGCAGAAATTTCCATAAAAGCTCTTTTTGTCAAATCTATTTCTCTGGATTTTACAAAAGGACCTCTATCAGTAACCTCTACATAAATTGATTTTCCATTGACCTCATTAGTAACTTTTAATTTGGTTCCAAAAGGAAATTTTTTATGCGCAGCTGTATAATCACTATTACTAAATCTTACACCACTAGCAGTACGTTTTCCATTAAATTTATCGGCATAGTAAGAAGCATGAACACTTTTTTTATACACTTTTAATTTCCCAACTACCTCATCAAAAATAGTATCTTTTACAATTTCATTTTTAGATACAAAAGCAAAAGCTTTGTTATCTTTATTCAAACTATCCTTAGATGAATTTCCTTTTGAAACAGATGATTTTGACGAAACAGTTTTTGCTGTTGTAGTTTTTTGTCTAGCTTTATTTTGAGCATTAACAAAAACAACAGCAACAAATAAAAAGAATAGTGTAATTGATTTTTTCATATTAACTTTTTAGTTCGAATCTATTTAAAACAAAAACTATACCTAGATAAAAAAAGTCCTGAAAAAGGACTTTTAGGTTTTTACTTAAGCCATAACGACCAAGGTATTCTACTTAGTATAAGAACTAATCCTAATCCGTAGAAAATAGAGAAAGTTTTAAATTTTGATTCGCTTGTGGTTAATTTTTTATGTTTTGACCATCCAATAGTGATTAAAGTAATCGCAATAAGATTAATTAAAGGATGCTCTACAACGGTTAATCTAAGTGCTGCATTTTTCATCACTCCACCCATTCCTAGAGAATTGATAGCTGAAAAAGCTTTATCAGAAACAAAATACAATATCAAACCAATCAGTAATTGAGTATGTGTTCCTATTAATCCAAAAATCGCAATTTTTCTATCTTTAGCAGTAAACTCTTTTTTTGAAGCTAATCCAATAAAAGCATTAACTACTGCAATCACTAATAATAAAAGTGCTAAATAAGCCCAACCAGAATGAAACTTTTGAATAAATACGTACATGTTTTTTGGTGTTTTTTTTAACAAATATAAACAAAAAAGATATAAAAAAAACCTCATAATGCTAACAGCAAATGAGGTTTTCGTAATTTAGAATCAATATTGTTTTTTACAACAATTGAAAATCAAACACTTAGCCAAAATCAGCAAAATGTTATTTATTTCTTAAAAAATGACCCAATAAAGAAGCCGTAGAACTATCGTGATTTTTCACTTCATTCGAATTGATTTCGTCCAGAATAGAATTGGCTAATTGTTTTCCAAGTTCCAC
>NCET01000362.1 GCA_002280815.1 Flavobacteriales bacterium 32-34-25
TTCGCAAACACCAATGGGACGATTTGGTCAACCAAATGATTTAGATAGTACGCTACTTTGGCTTTGTAATCCAGATTCTCGTTTTGTAACAGGAATTGTGGTTGCAGTCGATGGAGGATTTTTAGCGTATTCAGGAGTTTAACACACACACACACACACACACATATAATCAAAATACAATGGGAATAGAACAAACTTGGAGATGGTACGGGCCAAAAGATACTGTGCCACTTTCTCATATTAAAATGGCGGGAGCTACAGGAATTGTAACGGCTTTGCACCATATTCCAAACGGAACAGTTTGGACTGTTGAAGAAATTCAAAAAAGGAAAAAAGAAATTGAAGATGCTGGATTAACATGGTCAGTTGTAGAAAGTATTCCTGTTCACGAAAACATTAAAACCCGTAAAGGCGATTATAAAAAATACATTGAAAATTACTGTCAAAGTATTGCCAATTTAGGAGCATGTGGAATCGATACCGTTTGTTACAATTTCATGCCGGTTTTAGACTGGACCAGAACTGATTTGGCTTTCGAAGTAGAAGATGGTTCTAAAGCCTTGCGTTTTGACAGAATGGAATTTGCAGCTTTTGAATTGTTTTTGCTAAAAAGAAAAGGAGCTGAAAACGATTATACTGCAGAAGAAGTAGCTAAAGCAACTCGTGTTTTTGAGGCAATGACTGAGGAGCAAAAAAAGCTATTGGTTAAAAATATTATTGCAGGATTACCAGGTGCCGAAGAAGGATATACAGTTGAGCAATTGCAAGTAGCTTTAGATGATTATGCTGAAATTGGCGATGCCGAATTGAGAAATAATCTATACACATTCCTGAAAGAAATTATTCCAGCGGCTGAAAAAGCAGGAATTGTAATGGCCATTCATCCAGATGATCCGCCTTATGCTATTTTAGGTTTGCCAAGAGTAGTAAGTACCGAAGCTGATGCAAAACAACTGATCGAAGTGGTGGATAGCAAAAGCAATGGTTTGTGTTTTTGTACCGGTTCTTACGGTGTAAGAGAAGACAATGACTTGGTTGGTATGGTAGAAAGATTGGGTCACCGTATTAATTTTATCCACTTAAGAGCAACGAAGCGTGATGCAGAAGGTAATTTCTACGAGGCAGATCATTTAGATGGCGATGTAGATATGTACGGCGTGATGAAAGCTATTGTGGAAGAACAAGATAAACGAATCGCTAATGGTCGTCCGGATTACAGATTGCCAATGCGTCCGGATCACGGTCACCAGATGCTTGACGATTTAGACAAGAAAATGAATCCAGGTTATTCTGCTATTGGTCGATTAAGAGGTCTTGCTGAACTAAGAGGTTTGGAAAGAGGAATTAGAGGAAATCAAAAATAAATAGTAGCGGATTATCGCAGATTATAATTTACAAAGAGTTATAAAAATCCGTTGGTGTCGGTGTCATCTGTGGCTTATTTCTCTGTTTAGCAGACAGTCATATAATATATAAAGGAGCAGTTTTTTTGCTCCTTTTTTTTGTTTTAAAGGCAGTTATAGTCCTTCAATAGCGTTATATTTGTGTTAAACACTAATAATAGAGGCGCTTAACACCAACACTATTAGTTCTTCGAACCAATAATGTAGGTACTTAAAACCAGCACTATTGGTGTTTTAAACCAATAATAGAGGTAGTTAACACCAATACTATTGGTATTTTAAACCAATAATAGAGGTAGATAACACTAGTTCTATTGGTATTTTGAACCAATAACAGAGGTAATTAACACCAACACTATTGGTATTTTGAACCAATAATAGAGGTAATTAACACCAGTACTATTGGTGCTTTAAACCAATAATAGAGGTAGTTAACACTAATAGTACTAGTGTTTAACCCCTTTTTTTAGATAAATAGTATCCATTTATAACCTAAAAACAACCAAAGATGAAATCCAATAATAGAAAATACAAGGACGGAAAAGGAGAACAATATCCCGTAATAGGCAATTTTATCCACTACCACATAATAAAGCATAAAATCAAGAAAGCCGATGTAGCCCGAGAACTCGGCATAATTCCCACAGGATTGAACGACTATTTTAAGCGAGATACGCTACAGTTTGCTATACTCTGGAAATTAAGTCTAGCCCTCAAGCACAATTTTATTGCACAGCTGGCCGAATACCTGCCCTACCGTTTTGAAAGCATACAGGAAAAAGCCCTAAAAAAAGAACTGCAAGAAAAAAACGACTACATCCAAAAACTGGAAATCCAACTCGAAACCTTAAGAGAAATTATAAAGAAGTAGCGGTTTTGTAAGATTTATTTATATATTAGTGAAAAAAATAATACGCTACAAAGTAGCGACAATCTACCCAATTTTGGGTGTATAGACGCGACTTTGTAGCGAGTATAAACGAGTTATGGGTTATTCAGCCAATTAAAACCGAAAGAAATCAACTAAATGAAAGCCGAAATTAAAACACAATATATTCCAGGTCTTGGCGAAAAATTGGAATCGATATTGGAAAAAGGTTATGAAACGTTTTTGCCAACAAATGCAGATTGGGGTTATGCTTTCAGGCTGAAAATGCAAAAGAATACTTTCGACATCGTCGTTTATGAAAATTCTAAAACAGAAAATAAAATTGAAATTTCGCCTGTCTTCAGCATATATCAGAAAATCATAAAACCGAAATACGCCGTTGAATTACAAAACCTAATTATAATTGTAAAAGATTCGCTAATTGAAATAGAAAATAATGTCAATTAAATGAACAACCCGATCGCTCGGATATACGTAAACGTTAGCGCAGCTCGATAGCGCAGAATTGTATTCTGTGATTACAAAGAGGAGCCACTTTGTAGAGTTAGTTGTTGGGATCCTTCCTTCGTCAGGATTGTAAAGGTTAGATAATTCGGTAACAAAATTTAATTTTAATAAATTTTGTTACGATGAGAAATAATAGTCAGGATTCGACATTAGAGAGAAACTATT
>NCET01000363.1 GCA_002280815.1 Flavobacteriales bacterium 32-34-25
TGTTGCATTCTTAAAAATACGAAAAATCTTCTTTTTATACTAGTATTTTGTTATATTTGATGATAATACAACGGAGGTTTTTTCACAGACTGACGTTACATGCAAGCGTTGCGCGGCGAACAAAAAATACACATAAAATCAATTTAAGAAAAAACATTCTTATTAAGATGCTAATTATAGTATGTAGTATATTTTGAATACTAAAGTTAGCTTTGTGCAGACTTTAATTAGCAATGGAATCTAAAAACGAAATATTAAATTTATTCGGAGAAAACGTTAGAAAATATAGACGCTTACTCAACATTTCACAAGAAGAATTAGCCTTTAAAGCTAATCTTCACAGAACATATATTGGAATGATTGAGAGAGCAGAAAAAAACATAACCCTCATAAATATCGAAAAAATTGCTAATTCTTTAGAAGTCAAAATAGAGGACTTATTAAAAAATAGCAATAATGGAAATAACGATTGAAGAATTTTCTCAACTACTTGATAACAAGTATATAATTATTGAAGCTTTTAGAGAACACTCAAAAGCTTCTGAAAAATATATTGATGTAACATTCGTCCAAATAGATGGTTACACGTGGAAAGGTTCGATTCCATATTTCTACAGAAGAACAGGCCTTTTCATTGAAACTGCCAATGATTTAGTTGATTATTTAAATGAAATTTATCCTCAATTTACTAAAGCAGAAATTGAAAAATTTCATACTCAAGAAAAAAAGAGATGGGATGATGAAATGTCAGGAAAAAAAACTACTAAAGAATTCTTTGAAAACTTACTTGACTTTGATTGGAAAAGTGTAAAATATGATTTACCAAATAATCCAAATTGGGCTCGCAGAATACAAGACATAAAAGAATTCGGTTACACTTTAGCAACTGACACAAGAAGAATTGTAAAAGGTAAATATGAAACAGACACTCACATTTTGCTTGTTCCACTACCAAAAGGAGGAGTCACAGGATATGAAGTAATGTCACCTGTTTTTAAAGCTAAAGCTATTTCTGTAATGGAATCAATCAATGTTTATGAATATAGTAAAGCCAACAAACACGGTTTACTACCTGACCATAAATTCCCTGAAATAAGATGGGATGAAGAAACCAGAGCAGAAAATCCTGAAGAAATGCCTAACAATGAAATTAAAGAAAAATTTCAGCTTGTAGACAACCAAAGAAATCAACAAAAAAGAGAAGTTTGCCGAAAGTGTTTTCAAACAGGAAAAAGAGGAAAGCTTTATGGTGTTAACTTTTACTATGAAGGTAATGAAAATTGGGATTTAGAAATTCCAAAAATAGGTAAAGAAGCCGAAAAAGGATGTGTAGGTTGTGGATGGTATGATATTCAGAAATGGAGAGAGAGTTTAAATGAATTGATAGAAAAAGGCAAATAAATTGCATACTAAAGTTATCATTTTTTTGTAACTTTGCATTATATAAATAAATATTATGAGTAATAAATTGACATTTGGTAGTGTTTGTTCAGGTATTGAAGCATCTCAATTAGCTTTTAGTCCTTTTGGTTTTAAGCAACTATGGAGTTCAGAAATTGCTGAATTTCCTTCAAAAGTACTTGAACACCATTTTCCTGAAATTCCAAATGTTGGAGATATGATTAATATTCCTAAAGCAATTCTAAATCGTGAATATGAAGCTCCTGACCTTTTTTGTGGCGGAACTCCATGTCAAGCATTTTCATTAGCAGGATGGAAAAATGGACTTGCTGACGAAAGAGGACAACTGACAATGAAATTTATCGAAATTGCAAATGCAATAGATAAAATAAGATTGGAAGACGGTAAAGAAGAAACCATTGTTCTTTGGGAAAATGTTGAAGGTGTTCTAAATGATAAAACTAATGCTTTTGGAAACTTTATAGCTGGCCTTGCTGGTTTTGATGATGAAATAAAAGTTAACAAATGGACTAAATCAGGCTATTTACAAGGCCCAAGTAGAAATGTAGCATGGAGAGTTATTGATGCTAAATATTTTGGTGTGCCACAACAAAGAAAAAGACTTTATGTATTAGCTGGAAGTAAAGATTTTCGTCCTGACCAAGTCTTATTTGAATTTGACAGCAAAAATATAGTAACGGAATTGAAGATAAACAAACAAAATAAATCAAACGAAACCTTAATTAATTTATTTAGTGAATCTACTCCTAAAAAAGAAAAAATTGTTGAAAATATATTTTACAAAGAAAATATAAAGTTTGAAATTTTCAGAGAGTACACAGATTGTCTTTACGCAGCCTATGGAACAAAATGGAATGGTAATGCTGCTGCTTATAATGGTTCATTATATATTTCACAAAATGAAAGAATTAGAAGATTAACACCTTTAGAATGTGAAAGATTGATGGGATTTCCCGATAATTACACGTTAATTAATGGAAATAGTGACACTAATCGCTTTCAAGCAATTGGTAACTCTTGGGCTATTCCAGTAGTAAAATGGATAGCTAATCAAATAAATATTTTTTCAAATCAAGAAACAAATCAAGAAACAATTTGTTGGTTCAAATCAACAAAAAGAACAGCTAATAATTTAAATGCTGACTTATTTCTTCTCGAAAATATAATTTCAATAAATCAAAAATTATATCTAAATAGTTCAAATATTCCCAATATTCCAATTACAAGTGAAATAAAAGATTTAGTTCAAGTGAATAATGTACCTGAAAAATTTTATTTAAGTCCACAAGCTTGCAAAGGTATTTTAAGACGAAAAGTTGAAAGAAACATGAAAATGAATTCTCAATTGGAAAAAATAATGACTAAAATTAGTTCAGTAGAAAAGGAATTAATCACTGCTTAACAAAAACGCCTGCATGTAACACACGCTACAAGCAATTTGGGGATTTGGCTTAATGGAAAAATTGGTTTGTATTTGGAAGATTTGGCAAATCCGAAGAATGGGCTTAATTTAGTCCCAAACTGC
>NCET01000364.1 GCA_002280815.1 Flavobacteriales bacterium 32-34-25
GTATAAGCACCTGCATGAGATTCTCTTGAAATAGAAGAACCAACCACATTACAAACACCAAAAACAAACGCACCGTGTTCTTTAGCTAATTTAATAGCCGCCATAGTATCGGCAGTTTCACCAGATTGCGAAATGGCAATAACCACATCATTACTATTTATTATTGGATTTCTATATCTAAATTCAGATGCATACTCTACTTCTACAGAAATACGAGCAAACTCTTCAATAATATATTCAGCCACTAAACCTGCATGCCATGAAGTACCGCAAGCCACAATAATTATTCTATCGGCATTTAAGAATTTTTCCAAATGATCTTCAACACCCGACATTTGAATAATTCCTTTATCAGCATGCAATCTTCCTCTGTAAGTATCTTTGATAACGCTAGGTTGCTCAAAAATTTCTTTCAACATGAAATGATCAAATCCACCTTTTTCAATTTGCTCCAAATTCATTTGAAGTTCTTGAATATAAGGATCAACTAAACTATCATCTTTAATTTTTCTAATCTTAATAGACTTGTTCAAGCTAATATTAGCCATCTCACCATCTTCAAGATAAACAGCATTAGAAGTGTATTCTATAAAAGGCGAAGCATCTGAAGCAATAAAATATTCTCCTTCTCCAACACCAATTGCTAAAGGACTTCCTAAACGAGCCGCAACAATTTCACCAGGATTTTTATTGTCAAAAACAGCAATCGCATAAGCACCTACTACTTGATTCAATGCCAATTGAACTGCCTTACCTAACTTTAATTTTTCTTTTTTCTGAACTTCTTCAATCAAATTCACCAATACTTCTGTATCTGTATCTGAATGAAAAACATAACCACGCTTCATTAATTCTTCTTTTAATGGCGCGTAATTTTCGATAATTCCGTTATGAACAATTGCTAACTCACCCGAATTTGAAAGATGAGGATGTGAATTGACATCATTCGGAACACCATGAGTAGCCCATCGAGTATGACCAATCCCAATAGTTCCATTTGTTGTAATCTCTTTCAAGGCAAGTTCCTCAAGAGAAACTACTTTTCCTTTAGTTTTACAAACTTTAATAGCACCGTCATAAATCATTACACCAGCACTATCATATCCTCTATATTCAAGTCTTTTTAACCCTTTAATAACAATAGGATAAGCTTCTCTATAGCCTATATAACCAACTATTCCACACATACAGTTTTATATTAATTTGGTTTTGTGTAATATATCTCTAATTTTAATTTTTTATCTTCAGGAACATTTGTTGTTCCACCATAAAACACCACACCTAATGGACTCATCACTGAGGCCTGAGGCACTTTATTAAATACGGTTCCATCTGGCCAAGTTAAAGAGGAACGCAACTTATTCATTGCACTATTATTAATATTCTCAGTAACAACAACTCCTAATTTAACATTAGTAGAATCTTTATTATTGATTAAACTTCTAATATGATTGGTAATTCTAATTTTATATGTTATTAAACTTCTAATATGATTGGTAATTCTAATTTTATATGTTCTATATGTTGTTTCATCCTCTGTTTTAATAGTATTCAGCAAACCACTATAAATTAACAAACCGTTTTTAGCATTTGTTCCAGTTGTACCATCAAAAAGATAATCGACCACGGTAGTACTATTAGTCAAATCATATAGATAAACACGCTTTGGTAATGTATTACTACCCATTGTAGTTTCATCAACATGAAAAACAAGATTAGCCTCATTAATCAATAATTTTTTCTTTCCTTCTGGATTTCTTAAATCATCTAATTGATCTGGGACATTGTTAGAAACTTCGGTACGATTTCCATCAGCATCATAACCTCTTACATCGGTATCACCAAAAAGATTCAAAACAGCCATAGCACCTTCGCCACCTTTTAAATACAATTTATCATCTCCAGAAACGGTATTTACATTAGCAGGAGTAGTTGCAACATCATAAGCAGAAGCGTTTGTGTTTGACAACAAACTTACAGTGTTTCCAGTTAAATTAAGCACTAAACTTTTATCAACTCTAATTGGTTTTAATTCAATAGAACCATCTGGCTTCGTTATTCTTTCAAAACCATCTTCTTCATATTTGATCGTTATTGTACCAGATTTAAAATCCATCATTGCCAAACGACCTGGAGTCGACCCCAGTTTTTCAACTTTAAAATACAAGCCTTTAAAATGATTTTTAAAAACATCATTAGAAGCTAATTTTCCTGAAGCCGAAGCATCGATAATTTTTTCCTGAAAACGAGCCTTATCTAAAGACAAACGCATTTCTGGACGAGTCCATGTAACAGTCTCTTCTTCATCAACAGTAGTTGTTTCTTTATATGGAGCAGGGTCAAAGAAAAACTTATCGTTTTGAGACACCGCAATAAGATCATTATTTAATCGTGTTGGAACTTTTGCAGACTCAAAATCAGATGCTTGATTAGTATAGAATTTTTGTGGCTCTAGAAAACCAGTTAAAGGATCTAAATCCCTCATATAATAACCGTTTTCATAAACACTCAATTTAATTTCTCCATTCACATTAGCAGTACCATAAATAGAATCATCTAGATCAACATGGCTGAAATAAGGAATATTTAAAGTCACACTTTCTACTATTGGGTTAGTACCAATAGTTGGATTTACCGTAGCTAAAACAACCTGAGTAGCAAAACTTGCTTCGGTAGTACCAAAAACAGGATCGCTATAAACACCTAAAGCATTTACGGGTAAATTATTAGACTGAACAGGCCCTATTTTTTGATTATACGAAATCACTTCATGCAAGCTACGTTCTAATCCAAAATTATTGTCATTTACTAAATCGCCTCCAATGGTATTAAAATCCTTATCACAGGATGTAAAAAAAACTACAGTTATTGCTATTAGGATTATCTTAAAAAAAGAATTATTGCGCATATTTGATAATAAAAATTGAGGTTAAAGCATTTCTCTATAAAAATTGCTATACGCTTCTGCGAAAGCATCTTTAGGGACGAAAGGTAAAAAAGGTTTCCCTGAAGTTTCAATAAATTTTGTTAAACTTGAACTAACATTTGAAGAAGCAACAATTACAGCATCAGAATGCATTACAGTTGCCTTAATAATATTCTCATAATCAGGAGTCGAAAGCATCTCTACAGCCTCTTGTGGTACGCCATCAAGTTTTACTTTATTAATCATTTCGACATCTAAAGTTCCGTCAAAAGATTGTCCGTACACCGAAGTAACTATCTTAGTTTCAGAGAACAAAGCTTCATTTTTGTAAAAATGTTTCATATACACTGGCAACATTGCTGCCATCCAGCCATGAACGTGAATAATATCGGGAACCCAATTTAATTTCTTTACTGTTTCTACAACTCCTTTTGCAAAAAATATTGCTCGTTCGTCATTATCAGGATACATTACCCCATCTTCGTCAGCAAAAGTGGCTTTTCGCTTAAAATATTCGTCATTGTCGATAAAATAAACCTGAATTCTTTCTTTTGGGATGGATGCTACCTTAATTATCAAAGGCATATCTAAATCATTTACTACCAAATTCATTCCAGATAGTCGAATTACTTCATGTAATTGGTGTCTTCTTTCATTGATATTTCCATATCTTGGCATAAAAATTCTAATCTGTCCTCCTTGATCATTTATCATCTTAGGAACATCGTAAGACATTAAAGAAACCTCATTTTCAGCCAAATAGGGCACCACTTCAGATGATACGTATAATATCCTCTTATCTTTCATATTATAATTTGCTTAGTTTGTTGGTAATAAAAACCACGCAAAATTACGAAATTTTATGCAGTTATTAACTAATATATTATGTTTGCATTTAATTTTAATAAAATAATCATGCCTATTTTCCATGGAAAAGCAGCTTTGATCGAATTTTTAAATTCCGTTAAAACGCCTAATTCCACTATTGGCTTTGTTCCAACAATGGGTGCGCTACACCAAGGTCACCTCTCGCTGATGCAACAATCACTAGCAGAAAACAACAATACTGTAGTGAGTATTTTTGTAAATCCTACCCAATTTAACAATGCTGAAGATTTAAAAAAATACCCAAGAACATTAGAAGAAGATACTCAAAAAATTTTCAATTTAAATGCAAAGATAATTGTCTATGCACCTCAAGTAGATGACATTTACGAAGGAAAAGTAGTATCGCAGGATTTTGATTTTGACGGATTAGAAAATCAAATGGAAGGTAAATTCAGACCTGGCCATTTTAACGGAGTAGGAACTATTGTAAAACGTCTGTTCGAAATCGTATCTCCTACCAATGCTTATTTTGGCAAAAAAGATTTCCAACAATTGCAAATTGTTAAAAAAATGGCCAGCAAAAACCATTTGGAAGTAAATATTATTGGCTGCGAAATTTATAGAGAATCTCACGGTTTAGCCATGAGTTCCAGAAACGAACGCTTATCTAAAACCGAAAGAGAAAAAGCCGCCATTATATACCAAACCCTACTTGAAGCCAAAGAAAAATTCAAAACTCAAGATTGCACTGAAGTAAAAAACTGGGTAAAAGAAGTTTTCAATTCCAATACAATTTTTGATTTAGAATACTTTGAAATCGCCGATGAAGAAACCCTTATTCCTTGTAATGCCAAATCAAAAGATAAAAATTATCGTGCATTTATAGCCGTATTTGTTAATAATATCCGATTGATTGATACCATTTCACTAAAATAATTTACTTTTGTGCCATGCAAATTCAAGTTTTAAAATCAAAAATTCATCGGGTAAAAGTAACTGGAGCCGATTTAAATTATATTGGTAGTATCACCATCGATGAAGCCTTATTAGAAGCCTCAAATATTATTGAAGGAGAAAAAGTTTCTATTGTTAACATCAACAACGGAGAACGTTTTGACACCTACGCTATAAAAGGTCAAAGAAATTCTGGCGAAATTACACTTAACGGTCCTGCTGCTAGAAAAGTACAAAGAGACGATATTATTATTATCATTTCTTACGCTACTATTGATTTCGAAGAAGCTAAAACCTTCCAACCCTGGATTATTTTCCCAAATGAAAATGACAATTCATTGACTTAAAAATAAATTAAAACATCAAATAATTGAAGCGTTTCCTTAAAAGAAACGCTTTTCGTTTTTATAGCCTTAATTTTACTTTCATTAAAAATTAGTATCTTGCTATTCTATTTAGAATCCCCATTTTAAATCTTCCAATTATGAAACAAGCTCTACTCTTTTTCTTTTTTTCCATTTCATTATTTGCTCAAAAAACTACCGAATTAATCAAATCCAGTAAACTAGGAGAAACACGAGAAATAATCGTTAGTCTGCCTTCTTCTTACGAAACTAGCCCTAATAAAAGATACCCCATTCTAAATATGGCGAATATTGGGATGATTTACCCGAAACTATCATCGTAGGAATCAATCAAAAAAACAGCCGTATGAACGACTGTGCTTTTGATGAAACCGAAGGAACACCAACAAAAAAAGCAGCTGCTTTTTACAACTTCATCGGCGAAGAACTGATGCCTTTTATCGAAAAAAAATACCGTGTGGCTCCTTTTCGAATTATAGCTGGACACGATACCACAGCAGGTTTTTTAAATTTCTTTCTATACAAAGAAAATCCCTTTTTCAACGCTTATATTTCATTGAGTCCTGAACTTGCTCCAGGAATGGAAAGCCAAATTGCCACAAGCTTAACCAATGCCAAGAAAAACATATTCTACTATCAATCCTCAGCCGATGGCGATATCAAACAATTGCGAGTTCCAATTGAAGAATTGGACGGCAACATAAAAGCAATAACAAATCCATTAGTAAATTACAAATACGACAAATTCAGTAACGCTTCGCATTATTCTCTAGTTTTATATTCGATTCCAAATGCTTTGTACCAAATTTTCGACAGCTACAAACCGATTTCTTCCACTGAATTTACCGAAAAAATCGTCGTTTTACCATCTGGCTACGTGGAT
>NCET01000365.1 GCA_002280815.1 Flavobacteriales bacterium 32-34-25
TAAGACCCTATCGCCTGATATACAAATCCTATTTTTTCCAAATCCGAACCATTTAATATATTTCTTCCATCGAACAAGAAAGCTGGTTTTTGCATCGAATCGTAAATTTTTTGCCAATCGTAAGCTACAAACTCATCCCATTCGGTCAATATAGCAACTGCATGAGCTCCTGCACAAGCCTCATAAGGATTTTCAAAAGAGAAAATACTAGCTGCATTCACATCAGATGTTCTGGTCTCTAAATAATCTAAATCAGCCAAAACCTTTTTTCGAGATACCTTTGGGTCATAAACGGCAATTTTAGCATTCTCATTTATTAAATCGTCAGCCACATAAATAGCTGCCGATTCTCTGGTATCATTAGTATCTTTTTTGAAAGCCCAACCTAAAAAGGCAATCTTTTTATCAGAAACGGTATTATAAAGTGTTTTGACAATATTATTTGAAAAACGTCTTTTTTGATGATCATTCATTATAATTACTTGCTCCCAATAATCAGCCACCTCATTTAATCCATAAGATTTAGCGATGTAAACCAAATTCAGAATATCCTTTTGAAAACAAGACCCTCCAAAACCTACCGAAGCTTTTAAAAATTTTGGTCCAATTCTACTATCCATTCCAATAGCTCTTGCTACCTCATTCACATCGGCACCTGTTTTTTCACAAAGCTCCGACATGGCATTTATTGACGAAATTCTTTGTGCCAAAAAAGCGTTAGCTGTCAATTTTGACAATTCAGAGGACCAAACATTAGTCGTTAAAATTTGATTTACCGGAACCCAGTTGGCATAAACATCAACCAGAGCTTGAATCGCTTTTTGTCCTTCTACAGTGGTATCTCCACCAATCAAAATTCGATCTGGATGTAACAAATCCTGAACAGCAGTTCCTTCCGCTAAAAATTCCGGATTAGAAAGAATTTGAAATTTCACTCCATTTCCAGTGTTATCTAAGATACTTTTTATGGCTTCAGCAGTTCTAACTGGCAAAGTTGATTTTTCTACTACTATTTTATCCGACTTAGAGACTTTTGCAATCTGCCTGGCACACAATTCGATATATTTCAAATCGGCTGCCATCCCCTTACCTTTTCCGTATGTTTTGGTTGGTGTATTTACCGAAATAAAAATCATTTGTGCTTCGTCAATTGCTTTATCCACTTCAGTAGAAAAAAACAAATTACGCCCTCTGGCTTCTTTTACAATTTCCGAAAGCCCTGGCTCATAAATTGGAATATTATTTACATCCTCATCATTCCAAGCTGCAATTCTTTCTTTGTTCAAATCCACCACAGTCACCTGTATATGCGGACATTTTTGTGCTATAATTGCCATTGTAGGCCCTCCAACATAGCCTGCTCCAATGCAACAAATTTTTGTAATTTTCATTTATTATTTTCTGTTATCTGTTATCGGTTGTCAGTAATCGGTTGTCAGATAACCGACAACACACAACTCACAACCCTTTTTATATTTTCCAATGTTCCTCTACGTACTTGAGAAAAGAAAAGATTTTAGCTCCCAAAGCATCATACTTTTCGTGGAGTATTTTCATTTCATCCGCCAAGTTTGGATACAAATTGACTATTTTTTCGATATGATTAAGAGTTTCTAAATTACTCGCATGAGAATAAACCAAAAACTTAATAAAATCATTTTTATACCTTCTACGTCCGTAACCTTCCACGATATTTGTCACAACAGAATCCGAAGATCTTCTAATCTGACTTCCCAATTCATACAACTCATATTTAGGCAATTGCAATGACAAAGCATGGATTTTATAAAACAACTCCATCCCAATTGTATAAATATCCAAATCCTTATAACTCTTCATCTATTTTAAATTTTATGGTTGATTGCATTAATTTTCTAAACTAAAACGGATAACCGACAACTCACAACCGACAACGCTATTTCAAATTATTCCAATACCAATCTACCGCTATTTTAAGCCCTTCTTGCAACGAATATTGCGGGTTATACCCCAACAACTCTTTTGCCTTATCAATACTCGCTAACGAATGCGGAATGTCTCCGGCACGATTTACGCCATGAATCACCGCTACATCTGCAATTTTAGAATCATAATTACTCAAATATTCTTTTAGATAGCCGACCAAATCATTTAAGGTATTTCTGTCTCCAAAAGCGGTATTGTAAACGGTATTAACCGCTTCTATTTTATCTGTCGAAATGGCCAATTGATTCATTTGAATCACATTATCGATATAAGTAAAATCGCGAGAATAATTCCCATCACCATTGATGGTAACACTTTCGTGGTTCATTAATTGCATCACAAATTTAGGAATTACCGCTGCATAAGCTCCGTTAGGATCTTGTTTACGTCCAAAAACATTAAAATAACGCAAACCTACCGTTTCTATTCCGTACGTCTTACTGAAAATTTCAGCATACAATTCGTTTACATATTTAGTAATAGCATAAGGCGAAAGCGGTTTTCCAATAACAGCTTCAACTTTTGGCAATCCTACCGAATCTCCATAAGTTGACGAACTAGCAGCATACACAAAACGTTTTACCTTAGCTTCGGTAGCGGCTTGCAACATATTCAAAAAACCCGAAACATTGACATCATTAGTCGTAATAGGATCATTAATAGAACGCGGAACCGAACCCAAAGCCGCCTGATGCAAGACATAATCAACGCCTGCAACTGCTTTTTTACAATCTTCTAAATTCCGAATATCACCTTCAATTAGAGTAAAATCCGGGTTACTTACACATTCTTTCAAATTATGACGGTGACCTGTTGCGAAATTATCCAAACAGATTACTTTATTGCCTTTGGACAAGAAATACTCGCATAGATTCGAACCAATAAAACCAGCTCCTCCTGTTATTAAAATGGTATATTTTGTTATTTCTCTCATCTTTATATTTAAAATTCACAACTAAGAC
>NCET01000366.1 GCA_002280815.1 Flavobacteriales bacterium 32-34-25
TTATTCCGCTCGACGGAAAAATTTCTTTTGGCGAAAGCATGATTGACGAATCCGCCATTACAGGTGAACCTATTGCGAAGGAAAAACAAATAGGCGATTTCGTTTTTGCAGGTACAATAAATACCAATGGTTTTCTCGAAATAACAACCACTAAACTTTCTACAGATACTACTTTTGCTAAAATTATCCAACTTACTTTTGAAGCGGGAGCTGCCAAAAGTGAAACCCAAAAGTTCATCCAAAAGTTTTCAAAATTATACACTCCTATTATTATTGTATTAGCGATTTTAATTTTTACTGTTCCCGTTTTTGTAATGGGTCAGGATTTAAATCATTGGTTAAAACAAGCCATAACACTTTTAGTCATTGCCTGTCCTTGTGCTCTGGTTATCTCCACTCCGGTAGCCATTTATGCTGCTATAGGTAATGCTTCCGCAAAAGGTGCTCTGGTAAAAGGAGGAAAATATATTGAAGCTTTATCTCAAATTCAAGCGATTGCTGTGGATAAAACCAGAACCATTACTTATGGAACTCCAGTAGTTTCGGATGTTTTTCCATTAATAGGAACCAGCCGAAAAGAATTGCTTTCCTGTACTGCTGGTCATATTTCTAAAGATTTTAAAAGTATTATTGGCAAAGGAGCTTCCGCAAAATGTACCGTTTGTCAAATAGATACTGTCCTTGTGGGGAAACTGGAATTCATTAGAGAATATCATGAAATCTCTCCAGAAGTAGAAAAAATAGTTGCTCAATTATCTACCGAAGGAAAAACAAGTGTAGTGGTGAGTTTTGGTAAAGGTGTTGCTGGAATTATTGGTTTAACAGATCAAATTAAACCCGATAGTTTTACTGCTATCCAACAATTACAAGAACAAAACATTGATGTAATTATGCTAACGGGCGATAGTGAAAAGGCAGCTCATTATGTAGCAAGACAAGTGGGGATTACAAAAGTTTTTGGCGGTTTACTTCCTGAACAAAAATCGGAAGAAATGAAAGCACTTTTACAGCAATACGACAAAGTAGCGATGGTAGGAGACGGAATTAATGATGCTCCAGCTTTGGCGATAAGCACTGTAGGAATTGCAATGGGAGCTGCAGGAAGCGATACAGCCATTGAAACCGCTAATATTGCATTCATGAACGACCAACTTTCGCTAATTCCTTTTCTGATTCGATTGAGTAAAAAAACAATGAAACAAATCAAGATCAATACCTTTGGAGCGATTGCTACTAAATTAGTATTTATTTTGTTAGCTATTTTTGGATACAGTAATCTTGCATTAGCCATTGCTGCCGATGTGGGCGTTACGCTAATCGTGATTTTATTTAGTTTGAATTTAATGCGATTTGAAAAAATGAAAGTTTAAAAGCACTTTTCATTGTTTTTTTACGAACTTAACTGTTACATAAACATTTTTGTCTTCAACTAAAAAACCAGAAAGCCATGAATATCTCTTTCGAAAAAAAAATATTTCTCGGATTTATCATTAATGTTGTCATTGTCATTACGGCAGCATGGATTTTTTTAGCTCGAATTGATTCAGAACGGGATATTGCAATGGATGGAAAACTTGAGGCTATTGAAATAGGTTTGTTTGCTCTTTCTGCTCTCCTGTTAATTGTTGTTTATTTTATTATTAGAAGTCAATTAAAAGCCAAAGAAGCAGCACAAAAACTACTTGAAGAAAACAAACAATTACTACAATCTATTATTGACAACACTTCAAATCCTATTTCCATAAAAAAATTAAATGGAGAATATTTATTAATCAACAAGAATTTTGGCAAATTATTTGGGACTACTAATGATCGAATTATTGGCAAAACCGATTATGATTTTCTCTCAAAAGAAATTGCCGAAAGCTATCGAAATTCGGATTTGGAAGTGGCTAAAAAATTAATCGAATTAAAATTAGAAGAAACCATTGAGCAAAAAGACGGAATTCACACTTACATTGCGGTTAAATTTCCTTTGTATGATGAATCGGGAAGAATTTACGCCATCGGTGGTATTTCGACTGATATTACCGAAAGAAAAAAACTGGAAGAATCCTTAAAAGCAACGGATGCTTTCTTCAATATGTCTTTCGATATTTTTACCGTGGCTAAAAACGATCATTTTATCAAAATCAATGCTGCATTTACAAATACTTTGGGATACACACAAAAAGACATGGATGAAATCAAATTCATGGATCTTACCCATCCTGAGGATCGTCCAACTTCTGATGAAGTATTAACCGAAATACTCAAAGGAAAAACGGTTATTAGTTTTAAAAATAGAGTACGCCATAAAGATGGTACTTACCGATGGCTGGACTGGAACAGCAGTATCGATTTGAAAGAAGGAATCATCTATTCAGCTGCTCGCGATATTACTGAAACCGTTGAATTAGGATTAGAACAACAAAAAGCCGTTGATGAACTCTATGAAAACGAAGAAAAATTACGCGTAATTGTAGAAAACATTGGCGAAGGAGTTATTGTAGCCAATGCCGACAAAAAAGTCGTTCTTGCTAATTATATGGCTAATGACATTTTTGGAATTGAAGAAGACGATAAAATTTCGATGGATCTCACCACTCATTTCGAGCTCTATTTCCCTGATGAAAAAACCATATTTCCTGCTCAAAACTTACCCATGGAACGTGCCTTTAATGGAGAAGTAACGGATGATGTTGATTTAGTACTATGGGATCCAGCTTCACGCGAAAAAAGAAGAGTTCTTATTAGCGGTCGTCCTTTAATTGACCAGGACAACAATATAGTCGCTGCCGTTATAACCATTAAAGACATTAGCAAATACAAAAAAATGGAGGAAGAACTCGAAGAAACGGAAACCAAATACCGCAAACTCATTGGTTTTAAAAATGAGGAAAAAGAAGAAAACAAAGACAAGAAAAGCCCTTAGAATAGCAAAAAAAAGCGTTAAGTTTTAAATCTTAACGCTTTTGTTTTTTATTCTTCTTCGTGCATTTCGTCGTAACGAGCGGGAATTTGAGGATCAAAAAGTGGACATTTGAATTCTTCCATAATATCTACTAATTTATCCATCGTTTTACCTTCTGTTCCGTAGCAATCTATTTGAACAGTTTGAGGAGTTGTTTTTACTTGAAAAGCACCTACTCCATCCTTATTTTTCCAGCTGTTATCATCTACTCTTTCCCATTTAGAAAATACCGAAGCAATTCTGTTCAAGATAACCGCAACAGGAAGTTCCTCTAAACCTTCGATAGTTTCTTGCTCATCGATGGCTTCATAAACCTCTTGATGGTTTAAATAAACACCTTCTAAATAATTCCAAAAAAGTAATTCGTACATGTTTTTAAAGTTTCATGTTTTTAAAGTTTCTGAGTCTCTAAGATTCTTAGCAACTCTTATTAATATTCGAAAGTACCGTATTCGCTAGAAATAGTCAATTTTTTACTATCAGCAGCTTCAACGCGACCTACAATTTGCGCATTAACATTGAATGATTTTGAAATTGCAATAATGTCCTGTGCAACGGCTTCAGGAACGTAAATTTCCATACGGTGTCCGCAGTTGAAAACCTGATACATTTCTTTCCAATCCGTTTTTGATTGTTCCTGAATTAATTGGAACAAAGGTGGAACCGGAAATAAATTGTCTTTTATAATATGTAAATTATCTACAAAATGTAAAATCTTAGTTTGTGCTCCACCACTACAGTGTACCATTCCGTGAATTTCATTCGAAGAATATTGATCTAAAATTTTCTTGATAATAGGAGCATAAGTACGCGTTGGAGAAAGTACTAATTGTCCAGCATCGATTGGTGAATTTTCTACTGCATCAGTCAATTGTACCTGACCTGAATAAATCAATTCTTCAGGAACAGCAGCATCGTAACTCTCTGGATATTTTGTTGCCAAATATTTTCCAAAAACATCATGACGCGCGGATGTTAATCCGTTACTTCCCATTCCACCATTATAGCTTTTTTCATAAGAAGCCTGACCAAAAGATTCCAATCCAACGATTACATCACCTGCCTTAATATTAGCATTATCAATTACCTTAGAACGTTTCATTCGAGCTGTAACTGTAGAATCTACAATAATAGTTCGAACAATATCACCTACATCAGCCGTTTCACCGCCTGTTGAGTGAATACTTACTCCAAAAGAAGCTAATTCTTTGATTAATTCTTCTGTCCCATTGATGATTGCCGAAATTACTTCGGCTGGAATTAGGTTTTTATTTCTTCCAATTGTAGAAGAAAGCAAAATATTATCGGTTGCACCTACACACAATAAATCGTCGATATTCATGATTAAAGCATCCTGAGCGATGCCTTTCCAAACTGAAACATCTCCAGTTTCTTTC
>NCET01000367.1 GCA_002280815.1 Flavobacteriales bacterium 32-34-25
ACCAATTAATCTACTGGCACAATAGTAGCTGTCCACACCTGTTTCGGAAATTAAAACCCAGCCATTATTTTTAAGTTTAAAAAGACAAGGAAAAGTATAGCCCTCTCCTTTTCCATTGTCGCCTACTGGTGCATCAACAACATACGGAATTTCATAACTAGGCATCGTTCGCTCCCATCCTACCATCGCTTTACTTTGTGCCGAAAGAAACGAAGTAGTTCCGGCCGGGAATAAAAACCCAGACGCTTCTTCCTGAACCACTGCTGCAACCGTTGATTTTTGCGGATATACTTTATATTTAAAACCTACATCATTGTTACTCACTCTAAAAGTAATATCAATTACTGTTTTGTTGTCTTTTGTGAATGAAAATACGGTTTCATTGGCTATATAATGAACCTTGCTTTGCTTGATGTTCGGCACTTCATAGGTTTCATCAATTTTGTTTTGAACTTGATTCTCTTTTAATGCTAGGCCTGTGCTAAAATCTCCAATATTGGTTTTTAATCCAATAGGTGAAGGCGCTAAAAACAACTTCCCTTTGTATGAAACACTATAAGTTGGTGTTCCGTTATTGACAGCGAGGTTTACTGTTAGTTTTCCATCAGGACTGACAACTTGTTGTGCCTGTACATTGGCAACAAAAAAGCTGAATAAAAAGAGGTAAAGCAAGAATTTAAAATTGGTTAATTTCAAATAGTTTAAGACAGGAATAGTCATTTTTAAATTTATAATTAAGGTTAGTAAAGCCAAAAATACCAAATATTTATTCGTTTCAAAAAAATAAAGTGTAAAAAACACACTATTTTTTAAAACTAATAAAACCAATTGATTAATTAAAAACTTAAAACAGCTCGCTCCTATGGAGCTTACTTTATGAATACTTATCTTTCTACAATCAGAAAGTCCCGCTGGGACTTAGAAAAACTCCGCTAGGAGTGAAATGTTTGTAGAAATAAATGTTTGGTCTTTTTTTAGCTCCATAGGAGCGAGCTGTTTCACAAGCATTCATATCAAACAAAAAACGAAGGAATAGCTAACTAAAAAGCATAAAAAAAGACAGCAATCACTGTCTTTTTTATTTCGAAAATCAAATACGCTATTTCTTTAAAACGTCATTAGCTGGTGCATATTTTTGTTGCCAATCACGATATTTATCCAATACTTTTTTAGGTTCATAAGTATACCAAGAATATCCGTTACGACGTTCCACACTCACCTCAGCCAGGGAATACAACAACTCGCTGTTGCGGTCAGAAAATAAAGGTTTATTAGTCCCTAATTCGTAATAACGTGTCCAGATAGGCGCAGCTGTTGGGTCGTTTACCACTCTAACATCGTGTTTTACCGTTTTGTATTTTGATTCGAATGCGTCAATATCAAAGGATTCAATTCGGGTGTTGTGAATTTTAGAATCTTCAAACCATTTTACAGCACTTTGTATCGATTGAATAATTCTTTCGCTTGGATTTTTGATTTTCATTAGAAACAAAACCACATTCACACTTTCAGCATTACAAATGCTTGGCGGTTCAAATTTTCGAGCCCATGCAGGAGCGAGAGTTACCTCATCATGTTGTTGACACCAGGCGGTGAGGCGGCCATTATCCTCAATTTGCATGTTTAAAATACAATCCAGTCCTTTATTGTATGACTGTGTTACTTTCGACTTTAATGCTTCATCTACAAAAGAAAAATTGGGATTGTTGTTGACTATTTTGTCTAACAAATTGATAATTCCCATGTACGCTCCATCGTTGAAAGTAATATGACGGCTGTAATTTTTTTCTAAAGGAAAATATTGTGGCCAGCCGCCATTAGTATATTGCGCATCAATTATAAACTGAATTCCTTTTTCGCAGGCTGCTTTGTATTTTTCAATTTTAGTCGCGGTATAAACCTGAGCTAAATAATAGACATGAGTATAAGAGGTTTCATTGTCAAAAGTAGTATGTAAAATAGCTTTGGTTGATGCTACTTTTTCGACTTGCTCTGGTGTTAGAATCGCTTTCATATCATAATTCTTTGGCCAGCCGCCATTGGCACGCTGAAAAAGAATCATATTATCGGCAATTTTAGTATAATCAGATTCGGGATATTTAGGTTGATTCGGGACCGGATCGACTAAATTAGTGGGATCTTTAATTCCGTACCAATGTCTTTCGCTATCACCAAATGGTTTCGTAGTGATAACATCAGCATCTTTCTTATTGGTTTGGGCATTTATAATAATATTTGACAGCACAAATACCATCAGAAATACCCAATAATTTCTTTTTTTAGTGGTCATAGTTGCTAGTATTTTAAGGTTGGTTATAACTTAGAGTCTTAAAAACTGATTTGGTTTAAACATTTTTCATTATGATGGCTCGAATAAATTTAACTCAGAATCCGCATTAGGATTTTGTTGATTTTTGTAACGCAGATCATCTCAGATTCTATGCTTTAAAAACAATTAAAAATCCGTGTGAATCCGTTTAATCTGTTTTCCAATGCGTAATCCAAGTTTAATGAATAGAAAATAGGTCGCTCCACTGGAGCTCTTTTTATCTAATTGCTGTTTTCTACAAACATTTCGCTCCTAACGGAGCTGCCTATCTTTGATTATACGTTTTAAATATTGGTTTAAACCTTTTGGATAAAAAAATCTCCAGAATTAGCTAACTCTGGAGATCTTAATTGGTTTATTTTATGTTTAGAATTTTACAGCGCCTTTAGGAACTGTTTTTCCTATGAACGTTTTCTGAGATAAATTAGTATTTGCCGAAGAAATCAACTCAATTTTAGCAGAACCTTCTCCATTAATAGTAACTGCTTTTGGTGAAGTCGAATTAAAATCAACGTTTTTAACTGACATGTTTTTCACATTATAAACATCAAAAATAG
>NCET01000368.1 GCA_002280815.1 Flavobacteriales bacterium 32-34-25
CATTGATTTTGGAAACTCTTAAATTCCTTTTTCTCTTTGGCGGTTAAAACCGTGGACAAATACTTTTTGTCAATGCTACTGGTATTTTGCAAAACTTTTAAAACAAAATTTTGCTTTTCAAAATCGCTTGTATTGACTTGAATACTATATGTGTTTATCTGGTGAATCGCATTGGTATACTGAAAAATATAATGACTTACCATTAATCTGTCATTATAAATGGCTTTCATGTTTTCGTTGGTTTTTTTAGAATTCAATCCAATGAAATAATTGCTTATCAAAAGCAAAATAGTTACTAAAATTAATACCGCCGCCGCTTTTGTTTTTCTATTAATCGTATTTATATCTCTCATAATCAGAATAAATTAATCATAAAAGATAAGAATTTCTTTTTGATTATTAATCGCAAAATAATTGTTACTCTACTTTCGAACTATCGGCAGTAATTTTTATTTCTTTAAATCGGCTTCTAACAACAGCATTTGTTACAGTATCAATTTTAGTTTCTGGAATAACTACAGGACTGGGTTTAATGGTTTTCTTAATCGCTATAGCATCGTTCAACACAAAAGGCGTTGGCATCATCCAATCGGCTCTTTGATTCATTTTAAACAATGGATTTTGCATTAAATCAAACGAACTTTCTAATACTTTCATGTCAAAAATACTAGTCGCCTTAATATTAAATTCCATAACCAGCGGATCATTATCAACAACATAATAACTCAGTAATTTTTTGCCGTCTCTCTTAAATATTTTTCCTTTTTGTTCTAAATGAGTCACGCCATTTGCCTTAATGTTGTAAAGCTGCATTTTCTCATTGGCAAAAATATCATAGCGATTGACTTTTCGATTAGGCGAAATACGAATCTTCAAATACCTTTGATTGTCCGAAATACTATCGGTTAAGAAATCAATTGTAGGCTGTGGAATATTTTTCAGAGGTGCTTTGGCAGCAAAAGTAAATTCGGAATCATATTTGCTAAAAAGCGGAATGGCATCGAGATCTTTTGGAGTACTTGGATTTTCGCTTAAATAGCTTTTAGTCCAGAAATCCAAATTTTTATCATAAGTCAACCATTGCGCAGCGTTTGTATCGGCATCCAAAAGATAGACCAAACTGTTTGATTTTGCTTTTCCTTTTTCGTAACCGGATTCCAAATGTGCTTTGGTAAAAAAACCTATCGAAGCCAATAAGAAAAGAAAAGACCAACTTCCTTTTTGAATAAAATTCCCCAATGTGGGCAACAATAATCCAAAACACAAAGTAGTAAGAATAGCACTTCCGAACAGTATTTTTAGCCCAAGACCTATTGGAAACATTTGGATAAAAGGAGCAATAATCAACAAAGCCGGAATACTAAAAATCAAGTTTAAAATAGGACTGTATTTTTGAGTAAGGATATAAAATCCGAACATAAAGATTCCGAAATACACCGGAATGATTAAAAATCCTGCACCTTGCAATCCAAAAGCAATTCCAATATTGATAAGCAACCATATAAACAATGGAGCTACAAAATGATTAGCAGTAATTTTATTGGGTGCAAAAAAACGATAAAACCCAAAACAAACCGCCAAACTTAATAAAACGAAAGCGGCTATGTAAGCATGTCCATTATAAGTGAAACCATTGAGTAAATCATTGTATTGTGGATAGATTAGCAAAACAATTTTCCAACCGAAAAAAGTAATCAATCCTGCCGAAAATAACGAACCCAAAAACGGAATGAAACCTTGTAGTATTTTCGAAACAGTTAATATCCTTTTGGCAATTCCTAAGAAAATAAAGAAAAACAGCAACCCAAAAGCAACTAACAGCATTGGAACTACCCAACTAAAAGGATAACTGATGAAACTAAAAGGAATCGAAAAATAAACATCATCTTCCATTGCTGCTGTGGTGTTCAAATCGGCATTCGAGAAATGATTCAGCAAAGGCATCAAATAAGAACCTTGATGCGCTACCGAATTAACATCCAAATGATGAATATCATCTTGAGCGGTGTGATAATTATAATGTCCGTCAATAAAAGCAAAATTAAACCCCTGAATACTGCCTTGTTCTCTAAAAACCGTCAAATCGGTATCATTAGGCAACATTTTATAAATGCTATACATTAACGAATTGGATACCGTGAAAGAGGGATTTGCTGCAGCAAAATTTTTAACCATTCCCGCATTTCCATTATTGGTTTCCATCAACATATAACTTGGCCCTGAAGTTCCTCTTGCTTCAAAATTAAGCGCCAAACCTATTTCTTTCGCCCATTGGTGTTGGGTTACAAAAAGTGCCGCGCCATTGAGTCCGAGTTCTTCGGCATCGGTAAATAAAATAATAATGTCATTTTTATGTGGTGTTTTATTATGCAAAAAAGCACGTACACCTTCTAAAATTGTAGCAATTCCTGCTCCATCATCGCTGGCTCCAGGAGAAGCCGAATGTGGCGCACTATCATAATGCGAAAGCAACAACAACGCTTTTCCGTTTTGACTGCCTTTTATTCGAGCCAAGATATTTTTAGATTTAACCAAATTTCCCCAATCGGTTAAAGTATATCCTTCTTGAAAACTGGTTTCTAATCCCAATTTGGTCAATTCATATTTAAGATAATTAGCCACTTGATTGTGGTTTTCAGACCCTACATAATGCGGTTTTTGGCTGATTGTTTTAATGTGAACCAATGCTCTTTTTGTCGAAAACTCCGCAAGAGGTTTAGTATCATTAACAGTCCATTGCGGCATCATACTGAAATAAACAAAAGTAAAAACAGCTATAAAAAATAGGACTGAAAAAATGGAGGAGAAATCTTTTTTCATTTTAGATAGATTTGGGTAAGGGATTGTTAATTGTCTTTTTTGACAAGGATATACAAATCATTTT
>NCET01000369.1 GCA_002280815.1 Flavobacteriales bacterium 32-34-25
TGAAAACCTCATCTCTTCAGGTTATGATGCCATTCTTTTAAACCCAACCGATTCTGACGGATCTATTTCGAATATCCTAAAAGCTAAAACAGCGGGAATCCCGGTTTTTTGTATGGATAGAGAAGTAAACGCCGATGATGCCGCAACAAGCCAAATTCTTTCGGATAACTA
Source organism: Flavobacteriales bacterium 32-34-25 (assembly GCA_002280815.1). Taxonomy (GTDB): domain Bacteria; phylum Bacteroidota; class Bacteroidia; order Flavobacteriales; family Flavobacteriaceae; genus Flavobacterium. Next base: position 172 of record NCET01000369.1, read on the forward strand.
TTCGGGTTGTGTTTCTATCGGAATCGAATTTGTAAAAGAATTAAAAGAAAAAGGAAAGTATGTAGAAATCTTAGGTTTAGTTGGTGACAATAACACTTGGGCTCGCTCAGGAGGATTCCATTCGGTGGTGGATAAATTCCCGAATTTAAAAATGGTAGCCCAACAAAGTGGCGATTTCGACCGAAATAAAGCAATGGAAGTTTTAGAAACAATCCTGCAGGCCAATCCTGATATTGACGGTGTTTTTTGTGGTAATGATGCGATGGCAATGGGCGCTTTTCAAGCTTTGCAAGCGGCAGGAAAAGAAACTAAAGTCAAAATTTTCGGATTTGATGGTGCGGGAGATGTGATTGAAAAAATTCGGGAAAAGAAAATTGTGGCAACTGGAATGCAGTTTCCTATAGTGATGGCGCAAACTGCCGCCCAATATGCAGATGAATATTTCAAAGGAAGAAGAGATTTTCCTCAAAGAGTTCCTGTAGAAGTCGAGTTAGTAAACGCAGCAAACATTAAAGACTACTAAAGATGAAAAAAAAGTATGTATATATTTTAGCTATCGTAATAATCGCAATTTTAGGATACAATTCGGTTTATTTCAAAAAACTGAGTGTGGTTAAAAATGCCCAAAAAGAAAATTTTGATTTCAAAGCCTATGCCGATTCTATTTATTACAAAGGTATTTTGAAAAGCAAAAAAACGATTGCTTTAACCCATTTGATTGCTACGGTAAAAACCAATCAGGAAGCTGCATTTAAGAAATATGGAAACCGTCTGGGAATAGGAAACTCGGCTTATTTTATGATTCAAAGTACCGGAAAAATCATCGATATCAAAGACGGAATTTACACTATTGCCGACGAAAAAAATGGTATCGTTTACATTGACACCAAATACATTTTCGGAAATGCGTTAAGAGATGCATCGGGTTTAGTAAAATTGACAGATTTTAAAACCAATGCCCAATTTAACAAAGTTTCGGAATCCTTAAATGATATTGTTCGAAATGAAGTTGTCCCAAAAGAAATTAAAAAAGTAAAAATTGGCGATAGCATTTCGTTTTCAGGAGCCATCAAACTAAGTAAAAAACAAACTTTGTTTACCGACCTTTTAATTATTCCATCACAAATTAAACTTCAGTAAATTGTTAGAAGCAATTAACATATCCAAAGAATTCCCGGGTGTAAAAGCACTGAATCAGGTAAATTTTAAATTTTATCCTGCTAAAGTCAATGCCATATTGGGAGAAAACGGTGCGGGAAAATCGACCTTGTTGAAAATTTTGACAGGGGTTTACACCCAATACGATGGTGAAATTCAATTAAATGGAGAAACCGTTTCATTTTCGAATATAAAAGAGGCTCAAAATGCGGGAATTGCCATTATTCACCAAGAACTAAATTTAATTCCTGAACTTAGTGTAACCGAAAATTTATTTTTAGGAAGAGAAATACTGACTTCCCTCGGACTTTTAGATTCCTCAAAAATGGAAGCGGAAGCCAAGCGTATTTTTGAAAAAATCCAATTGAATGTTAGTCCTAAAACCTTAGTGCAACAACTAAAAGTAGGCGAACAACAATTGGTCGAAATTGCAAAAGCACTGCTTTGTAATGCCGATGTTATCCTGATGGACGAGCCTACTTCAGCCCTGAGCGACAAAGAAATAGACAACTTACACCGTATTATTTATGAGCTAAAAGCGGAAGGAAAAACCATTGTTTACATTTCCCATAAAATGGATGAATTATTCAAAATTGCTGAAAATTATACCGTTTTAAGAGACGGAAACAGCATTGATGCCGGAGAAATGAAAAACACCACCGAGCAGGAATTAATTCGAAAAATGGTAGGCCGTGATGTCCTTATAGAAAGAAAAAATACCGAAAATCAATTTGAAAATACCATTCTGAAAGTAGCCAACTTAAACCTAATCCATCCAAACGACAAGAAAAGAAAACTCCTTCACGATATTTCTTTCGAATTAAAAAAAGGAGAAATTCTGGGAATATTTGGATTGATGGGAGCCGGCAGAACCGAACTTTTGGAAACCCTATTCGGAATGCATCCTTCAAATAGCGAATATCATATAGAAATTGATGGAAAAAGCACTTTTCACAAAAAGCCAAAAGATGCTATCAGTAACGGATTGGCTTTTGTAACCGAAGATCGTAAAACCGAAGGATTGGTTTTAGGTATGGATATTTCTTCGAATATCAGTCTGACTAATCTGCCTACTTTTGGACTTTTGAGTCCTTCAAAAGACAAGGCATCTTCTAAAGATTATATCGAAAAGCTACGCATCAAAACACCATCTGAAATGCAATTGTGCCAAAATTTAAGTGGTGGAAATCAACAAAAAGTAGTTTTAGCCAAATGGCTCGCAACCAATCCTCAGATTTTAATGATGGATGAGCCTACACGCGGAATCGATATCAATGCCAAAAATGAAATTTACAATCTAATAAAAGAACTCGCAACCAACCAAATGAGTATCCTATTAGTTTCTTCTGAAATTCCCGAAATACTAGCGCTTTCGGATCGAATTTTAGTAATGGCCGAAGGAAAGATTAAAGCTTCCTATTTAGCCGCAGAAGCCAACGAAGATAAATTATTAAAATCAGCCTTACCTGAATAATTATGAACATCTCTATTAACCACCCTATTATCAAAAAATCGCAATCCCTGATTGCACTATTTCTGCTGTGTTT
>NCET01000370.1 GCA_002280815.1 Flavobacteriales bacterium 32-34-25
CAAAAAATGTTACGAGACGACGCACTAAAAGGAAAAGTAATTGTTGTTACTGGTGGCGGTAGCGGACTAGGAAAAGCGATGACCAAATATTTTCTGGAATTAGGCGCCAAAGTTGCTATAACTTCCCGTGATTTAGACAAACTCACAAAAACAGCTATCGAATTAGAGTCCGAAACAGCTGGGATTTGTTTGCCTTTACAATGTGATGTTCGAAATTACGAAGAAGTAGAAAACATGTTGCAACAAGTCATAAAAACTTTTGACAAAGTCGATATTTTACTCAACAACGCAGCGGGAAACTTCATCTCTCCTACCGAAAGACTATCAGCAAATGCCTTTGACACTATTATTGATATTGTTTTAAAAGGTACAAAAAACTGTACGCTTGCTTTTGGAAAACACTGGATTGACAGCAAGCAAACTTCCGCTACGGTTTTAAATATTGTAACCACTTATGCCTGGACAGGTTCGGCTTATGTGGTGCCCAGTGCAACTGCTAAGGCTGGTGTTCTCGCCATGACCCGAAGTCTAGCCGTAGAATGGGCTAAATATGGCATTCGAACGAATGCCATTGCACCGGGACCATTTCCTACCAAAGGAGCCTGGGACAGATTGCTTCCCGGAGATCTTGCTGAAAAATTTGATATGGCTAAAAAAGTACCGCTAAAACGCGTAGGCGATCATCAGGAATTAGCCAATTTGGCTGCCTATCTGGTTTCTGATTTCTCCGCTTACATCAACGGCGAAGTCGTGGTAATTGATGGCGGCGAATGGCTCAAAGGCGCAGGACAATTTAATATTCTGGAAGCCATTCCCGAGGAACTTTGGGACCAACTCGAAATGATGATTAAAGCGAAGAAGAATAAATAACACCTTTTCATTTTTTTGGGCGTTACCCAGCCTCCACTCCGTTGCGGCAGGGTCAGGCTGTATGCTATATCTTTTGTGAAGTCCCGAAGTTTCGGGACTCCACAAAAGGATACCGCTTCCATCCTTAACGCGATACTAACAACGTTTTAATTTAAAATTGATTTTTCTTTGTTATTGACATTAAAATTCTTTCTTGAAATTAAAAAACGGAGTTACTTGTGAAGATTCCTCCTTCGTCGCAATTCCGACGAAGGAGGAAACTCCGCACTAATTTTCAAAATCCTATGTAAACACAAAGATTAGCAAAACAGTTTTTACAAATATTTATTGATATATTTGCGAAACTATAAAACGCAATAAAATAACGACTTGAAAAAAGTTTAGGAGGAAAAGTTACCATTCAGATTGAAATTTAAAACTATCATATTTTAGGCAATACGCATTGAAAAACTTAACTTCGTAATCTTATTTTTTAAATATGGAAAAGGACATAAGATGGGAACAACGCTTTTCAAATTACACAAAAGCTGTTGATAAACTAAGTCAGTCGGTAAAATACATCCAAGAAAATTTTAATGCTGAAGCATCGCTAGAGGATGAAATTCTGGATGAAATGATAAAAGAGGGAATCATCCAGCGTTTTGAATACACTCACGAATTGGCTTGGAATGTGATGAAAGATTATGCAGAATACCAAGGAAATTCAAACATTGGTGGTTCAAGAGATGCTTCCCGTGAAGCTTTTCAATTAAAATTAATTACCAATGGTCATCTATGGATGGACATGATAACTATCCGTAATAAAACATCTCATACTTACAACGAAGAAACTGCCAATGAAATTTACAATAAAATTTTAAAGGAATATTATCCAGCTTTTATCGAATTTAAAGATACAATGGAAGAAAAAATAGCTGGAAACCAACAAAATATTTTTTGATAAATGACAAATACAGGATTAAACAATTTAGATATCAAAAAAATACAATCGGTATTCAATCTACATCAGGAAATAGAAAAAGCTATTCTATTTGGTTCACGTGCCAAAGGGAATTACAAAACTGCTTCTGACATTGATCTGACCTTAGTAGGAACTAATTTGACTCTAACCATCCAACAAGAAATAGAAAACGAATTGGATGATTTGTTATTGCCTTATAAATTTGACATATCTATTTATCACACTATAAGCAGCATTGAGCTATTAAACCATATCGAAAGAGTGGGACAGCTATTTTTTCAAAAAGAGAAGGCAAACAGCTAAATTTATTCCTGAATATCCTGTTGAAAACCCACCAACATTTCCTCTCAAAACACAAAACTCCTCCCAATTAAATTCCTATTTTTGTTGGGTAACAACAACAAAACCATTTTATGCTGATTATAGGAATTGCAGGCGGAACAGGAAGTGGGAAAACAACGGTCGTGCACCAAATCATGAATCAATTGCCTGATGCCGAAGTGGGCGTTATTTCTCAGGATTCCTATTATAAAAAAACGACTAATTTAAGTTATGACGAACGTGCTCTAATCAATTTTGATCATCCCAGAGCCATCGATTTTGACTTATTAGTCACTCATTTGCAAGAACTCAAAGCTGGTAAAACCATTCAGCAGCCCGTTTATTGTTTTGTTACACACAACCGGACCGAAGACAGCATTACCACACATCCCCGAAAAGTATTGATTGTAGAAGGGATTTTAATTTTGGCACATCCGGAATTAAGAGATTTATTTGACATCAAAATCTACGTTCATGCCGATGCTGACGAAAGACTCATTCGTAGACTAAAAAGAGACATTGCCGAACGCGGTCGTGATATGGATGAAGTTTTAAATCGCTATCAGCAAACCTTAAAACCCATGCACGAACAATTTATAGAACCCACAAAAGCTTTCGCCGATGTTATTATCCCAAACAACAAATACAACACCGTAGCCATAGACATGCTACGCACGGTAATAAATCAAAAAATTCTATAATTTTATTGTATTGAATCCATATAAAGACAAATCCTGGTTTAAATTTTTAAGTAACAAATACATTTGGTCCTTATCTTTTTTTATAGCCTGGATGGTATTTTTAGACAATTATTCTTATTTTGATCATCGTGTTTTAGACAATCAAATTGAAGAACTGGAAGACAACAAAACCTATTATCAGGAAGAAATTAAAAAAGACGAAGCGCAAATTAAGCAGCTTAAAAATCTTGAACAAGTAGAAAAATATGCCCGCGAGAAATACTATATGAAAAAAGATAGTGAGGACATTTACATCATCGAATTTGAAGGTGATACTATCGAAAAGAAACAATAAATCTTGAATTGTTAAAATCAAACTAAAAATGGCTACTAATTTATTCGAAGATTTCGGTCCTGTTTCATCAAAGCAATGGAAGCAAAAAATCCAGTTTGAGCTTAATGGAGCGGATTATAATGAAAGCTTGGTTTGGAATTCGCCAGAAGATATAAAAGTCAAGCCCTTTTACCATCGGGATGATTTTACTAAAACTTCTACGGCCGCAACAAACGCTTCACAGTTTAAAATTTGCCAAAATATTTTTGTTTTTGATGTCGAAAAATCGGTAGAAAGAGCCTTGGATTCTTTAAAAAGAGGAGCCGAAAGTTTACGATTTACTATCGAAAATGAATCTGTTGACATCGAAAAACTACTGGAAAAACTGCCACTGAAAAACACGGCAATTCATTTCGACCTGAAATTTTTATCGGTTGATTTTATTTCGAAAATAAATACCATTGTTGAACAAAAAAAAGCCACTGTATTTTACAATCTGGATCCTATTGGGCAATTAGCCAAAGAAGGAAATTGGTTTACTTCCAAAGAAAAAAGCAATTTCGAAACGCTACAATTGCTTTCAAAAGTCACTAGAGAAAATTCTTTGATTAGCATTAATTCGGCTTTGTACCAAAATGCAGGAGCAAATATTGTCCAGCAAATTGCTTATAGTCTGGCTCACGCCAATGAATATTTGAACCGAATTCCAACAATTCATAAAGCCATTGTTTTTGAAGTTGCCGTAGGAAGCAATTACTTTTTTGAAATTGCCAAATTACGTGCGCTAAGATTGTTATTCCAATTGATTGCTAAAGAATATTACCACGACAGCGATTGCCATATTTTAGTAACACCTACAAAACGCAACAAAACTTTATACGATTACAACATCAATATGTTGCGAACCACAACCGAATGTATGTCGGCTATTCTGGGTGGAGCAGATACAATTACCAACTTGCCTTACGATGCAATTTATCATAAAAACAACGAATTTGGCGATCGAATAGCCCGAAATCAATTATTGATTCTGAAAAACGAAAGCTATTTTGACAAAGTAAATAATCCTGCTGACGGAAGTTATTATATCGAAACCCTAACGCAGCAATTAGCCGAAAAAGGGTTGACTTTGTTTAAAGAAATAGAAGCCAATGGTGGTTTTTTAAAGCAATTGAACGACGGAATTATCAAAAGAAAAATTCAGGAAAGTGCCGATAAAGAGCAACAACTTTTTGATTCGGGTAAAGAGATTCTTACTGGAACTAATAAATATTTGAACACAAAAGATAAAATGAAAGAGCAAATTGAATTGTATCCTTTTGTAAAAATAAAGCCCCGAAAAACACTGATAACGCCAATTATCGAAAAACGACTGGCGGAGAAATTAGAACAAGAGCGACTGGCTTCAGAATAATTCAGCATTCCATAAAATAAATTTGCAAAAGCATTTCAAATGATTCGA
>NCET01000371.1 GCA_002280815.1 Flavobacteriales bacterium 32-34-25
GCAAGGATTCTAAATTCTCATTAAAAAAAGCCTATCCAAGCTAAATAGGATACCTAGATAGGCGACTGACTGACTAACTGTAACCAAACCTATTTATGCGTTATTACTGTATTGGTTCGTAAAACTCTACTTCGATTATTGGTAATCGTTGTATCGCTTTACCTCCTTTAGTTAAACCTGCTTCATCTACTTTTCCGGTAATTTCTACTAGATTGATAGCATCACTGTCTTTAGCATTACCAATTAATTCGATACGTACTTTTTTACCTTTTGTTGCTGTTACATCCAGCGTTACATAACCCAAACTAGTAGGAGTCGAACCTTCAAATACTTTTTTATTGTCTACAAAAATTCGAATTGGATACTTTTTGCTTTTCCATCCGGCAAGTTTCAATACCACCTGATTGATAGTAGCCTCACGTTCTAATTCGTACTCAATTGCCGCCTTATCATTTTTACCATAAGACCATTGGGTCAATTCATTATCATCATAACTTTTATAAGCGTCTTCTTGATTCGAATTGGTTTTAGCTCCAATAATCGGTACTACTAATCTTGTTCTTGTGAAAGATGGTGTTGCTGGTGTTGGTCCTTTTTCGGTAAAAGATGGCAAGTTTTCATTTGGTAAATTCACAGACAATTTTCCTAAATCGGTTTTAACTGTTTTCACTTCAACGGCATCACTCTTAAGTGATTTTGAACTTGCTTTGATAGTGATTACCCCTTCAGCAGCTGTTGATCTAACCATAATTCGGTTGACTCCACATTCTACCGGAAGACTGCTCGCTCCAATATAATTATCCGGTCCTTGCGCAATTCCGCCCACAAATGTTCCTTGTCCTTTTACTTCAAAATCAATCATATTTAAAGCTGTAGGACAACGATTTCCTTTATCATCCACCACTACAACTTGTACAATCGCTAAATCATTAGCATTTGCCAAAGTTCCTCCTGGTCTTTCAATTGTAGTTAATTTAAGCGCATGAGGTTTTCCAGCAGTACGGATTTCAGCTTCGCAAACTTGCTTTCCTGATTTATCATAACCAATGGCTTTGATAGCTCCAGGTTTAAATTGCACATTTTTGAAAGTAAACAAGAATCTTTTGCTTTGTTTTCCTTTTCCAAGGCTCACTTTGTTAACAAATAATTCTACAACATCCGCAGTCGAAATCACTGTGATATCCTTGGTTACTTCATTTTCATAATTCCAATGGCCTACAATGTGTGCGCTAGGTTTTTCGGTATCAACCCATCCATCCCAAATAACCTGATGAGCAAAGAAGTTGTCTTTTGGAATACGCATGGCATCTACTTCTCCACTTCTTCTGTAATTTTCTTGTCCTCTATAATGTGTATTCGAATCACTAAAAATAATATTCACTCCTCCTGAACTCACTCTTTCTCCAGTTCCTGGTCGAGATTCCCAGTAATCATACCAACGTTCTACATTTTCAATGGCATGGGTATCCTGATTTCTGTTGTACGAACTAGCATCGGCTACTTTTGTTCCATTTACGTTAGTATGTGTCGTTCCACCTACTCCATTTTTATGAAAAGGAGTCGTGAATTCGTCCCAATATTTACGTAAACCCTCGTCTCTGCTATATTCAGTAGCCCAAAAAGGAAGTTTTGCACTTTTGTTGATGTACAACATTTCACCTCCGTATTCAGCAACTTTGCTATCCAGCATTTCTCTACTTCCAATAGCGCGACCTCCATAAGGATCATAAGTGTTTCTGATAGCCAACATTTCTTTCATGTGGTCTTCCGAAATACTTTCGTTTCCTGATTCGTAGAATAAAATACTTGGATTGTTTCTGTTATAAATAATAGCATCACGCATCAATTCTGTACGCTGTTCCCAACGGCGACCTGTAACATCAGCTTCGGCATCTCCGGCTGGCATAGCTTGGATTAAACCAACTCTATCGCAAGATTCTACATCTTGTTTCCAAGGTGTAACGTGCATCCATCTCACCAAATTTCCGTTACTTTTTACCATCAAACTATTGCTATAATCACTCATCCAGGCTGGAACTGACATCCCTACCGAAGGCCATTCGTTACTGGTGCGTTGTGCATAACCTTTCATTTGAATTACACGATCATTCAAATACACCATTCCTTTTTCGAATTTCGCTTTACGGAATCCTGTTTGGACATTTACCTTATCTACTGATTTATTATCGACCAATACTTCACTGCTAACAGAGTACAAATACCCATAACCCCAGCTCCAAAAATTAAGATTATTTAAAGATTTTGACGCTTTTAAATCCTTCATTTCATTTGGATTTACGGTGAAAGAATCTCCTAAAAACGAAGCCACTTCTTTTCCTTGCATATCCACCACAGTTACTTTCAATTGTGCGCTAACTGGTTTTGAAAGTTCATTTTTTACCTGAGAAGAAACATTTATAACTGCTTTCTTATCGGCAATATTAAAATCTGTTGCATAAACATAAGTTCCAGTTGTTCCCAAAGTAGAAAACAATGGCAAAGTTTGATACACTTTAGACTTTACATGCAAGAATACATTTTTAGGTAATCCTCCATAATTGGCATTGAAATTATTATTATTCCATTGGTATCCAGAACCTGAAATTTTTTCTTTGTATTTCCAGTCGTTATCTGTTTTCACAGCAATTACATTTTCCTGAGGAAATGGTTTTACATAAGGCGTTAAATCGAAACCAAAAGCCATTACTCCATTTTCATGTCGTCCAATAAAAGTACCATTCAAATACACTTCACCCATTTGGCGCACACCTTCAAATTCGATAAAAACTTTTTTGTCTCCTGAATCTTTAGGCAATTGAAACGTTTTACGGTACCAAGCAATTCCTGTTGAT
>NCET01000372.1 GCA_002280815.1 Flavobacteriales bacterium 32-34-25
AGCAACTTGTTTACTTGAACCTAAACCTTCAATACCTAATTCGATAACATCTCCTGCTTTTACATAAATAGGATCTGGTTTAATTCCTAAACCAACTCCTGGAGGTGTTCCTGTACTAATGATATCACCAGGAAGTAAAGTCATAAACTGACTTAAATAATGCACTAAAAATGGAATTTTAAATACTAAGTTAGAAGTATTACTGTTTTGGAATTTTTTACCATTTACAGTCAACCACATTGACAAATTGTTTACATCAGCAATTTCATCCTGAGTAGCTAAAACTGGTCCAAGAGGTGCGAAAGTATCACAACCTTTTCCTTTTGCCCATTGTCCGCCCATTTCAATTTGGAACGCTCTCTCGCTGTAATCGTTTAATAAAGCATATCCAGCAACATAATCTAAAGCATCAGCTTCTTCTACATAACTTGCTTTTTTACCCACTACAAAAGCCAATTCAACTTCCCAATCGGTTTTTTCACTTCCTTTAGGAATAATTACATTGTCATTTGGTCCACACAAAGAAGTAGTCGATTTAAAGAAAATAATAGGCTCTGTTGGAATTGGAGCACCAGTTTCATGACAGTGATCTACATAATTTAAACCAATGCAAATAATTTTTGAAGGTCGTGCAACCGGAGAACCCAAACGAACATCACCAGCAACTTCAGGAAAAGAAGTTCCGCTTTCAATCGCTGCTTTTAATTTTTCTAAGCCATTATTCTCAAAAAAAGATTCGTTGTAATCCGTTACAATTGAAGAAACATCATATCTTTTTTCTCTAACTAAAATTCCTGGTTTTTCGCTACCTTCTGCTCCAAAACGTATTAATTTCATTTCTTTATATTTTTTTAAAAGTTACTAAATTACTGAGTTTCTAAGTTTCTAAGTTTTTTTTTTCTTATTACTTAATAGCTTAGATTCTTAGCCTTTTCTTAGTTTCAATCTTAGAAACTTAGCAGCTTAGAATCTTAGCAACTCTTTTTTAATTATTTAATTTGATAAATCCTCCGTCAATTGGATAATCCGAACCTGTGATAAAACCAGCTTCATCACTTGCTAAAAACAATGCTAAAGTAGCAATTTCTTCCGGTTTTCCCATTCTTCCAATAGGTTGGGATTTTGATAATTTATCAAATATTTCAGCCTCATTTCCTGGATAATTTTTCGAAATAAATCCATCTACAAACGGAGTATGTACACGCGCTGGAGAAATAGAATTCGAACGGATATTCTCGTATTAACAATCGATCCACCACCTGATTTACGGAATTGTGGAATCGAAGCATGCAAACAATTGTACACTCCTTTTACATTTACATCCATAATTCGGTCAAAATCAGCCTCAGCAGTAGTATCTACTTTCCCTACATGAGCAATTCCTGCATTATTTACTAGAATATGAATATTACCAATTTTTTTGAATGTTGCTACTACTTCATCGTGTTTTGCAACGTTACAAGCATGAGCAACAACTTTTCCACCTTCGGCAATAATTTCGTCAACCGTAGATTGTGCACTTTCGGCAGTTAATTCTATAATATGAACCTCTGCTCCTTGCTTAGCAAATAAAACTGAAATAGCTTTACCTATTCCGCTTCCACCACCAGTTATGATTGCTTTTTTATCTTTTAATGAGAACATTTTAATTGTAGTATTAAATTATTAAAAATGATATTTTGTTTTTAAAAGGACAAATTTATAAATAAACGCTTCGTTTTCAAGAGATAAAATAGACTTAATTTATTAAACTCTTCCCAAAAAAAAGAATACAATTGTTTACAGCATTCAATCCAGTACTATTTTAATTATCAAACGATTAGTGTTTTTGTTTTACCAAAATACAAAAGAATAAAGGTACTATGACATGAAACCATATAATAATTCGATTTTATCCTTATCTAATTATTAATTATCTTTGAAAACTGATGAAACTAGAAAAAACAAAAATATCGTCTTATCTCAATAGTGCTATTTCTGTGCTATCCAGAGAGGAAGCTTTCTTCCAGGCTCCTTTTCATTCTCATCCTGAGCTAGAATTGGTCTATGTAAAAGAAAGTTTTGGCAAAAGAATTATCGGTAATTCCGTTGACACTTTTGAAGCGGGAGACTTGGTATTTCTGGGCTCCGATATTCCGCATGTTTGGTTAAATGACGAAATTTACTATCACAACATCAATAAACTAAAAGCAAAAGCCATTGTAGTTTATTTCAATAAAGATATTTTTGGCCCTGCTTTTTACGAATTAAAAGAAGCTCAAAAAATTAATACTCTTTTTGAAAAAGCAAAAAAAGGACTTTCAATTACAGGTAAAAGCAATTCGATAATCGCTAAAAAACTAGAACAATTAGTTCTTAAACAGGATTTTGAAGTAATCATTGGGCTTTTCGAAATTCTATCGTTACTTTCAGCTACTACTGATTTCGATTTTATAAATAACGAAACCTACACTCCTACTAACGATTCTTTCAAAAAAGACCGTCTTTCGGACGTCTATCAATATGTAAAAGAGAATTACAAAAAAGAGATTTCGCTGGATGAAGTGGCTCAGATTGCTAATTTGACTCCAACTTCTTTTTGCAGAATGTTCAAGTCAAAAACCAAAAAGAATTTTATTGAATACCTGAATGAAATCCGAATTTCAAATGCCTGCAAATTGCTTATTGAAACCGATATGAGTGTTTCTGAAATAGCCTATGAATGTGGATATAAAACCGTTTCTAATTTCAACAAACTATTCAAGAAAAACACAGCAAATACACCTAAAGAATACCAAAACAAAATTGCCCGTTAAACTTAATTAAATGAGTAAACGGCATTAAAACCGCCATAATAATTTACTGGATTACCAGGATAATAATAACGCGCCGGAGCTGTCCCAAAACCTACTGCATTAGGCAAAACACTCGCTGCATATTTTTCATTTAGTGCATTTTGAATTCCCAGATTGATTTCCATTTTTACATTTTTAAGAATAAAAAAACCATATGCAGATTTAACGTCTAAAAGTTGATATCCCGAAGTTTCTTTCGAATTGGCATCATCAAGATACATCTTGCCTGTTAATCGATAAGAAGCATTAAAATTAAACCCTGTATCGCTAACAACATCAAATCCGAAATTAAATTGCGTATCAGGCACTGCCGGCAGTAATTTTCCGGAATAATCAGTATCGTTATCTACAAAATCTTTGAATTGAAAACGATTGATAGTTGCCGAAAAATAAGGATTCAATTGAATATTTGAATGTAGGCGGAATTTATAATTCAGTAAAAAATTCTAATCCATGATGCGAACTTTCTCCTGCATTAACTCCCACATATTGATCTTCGGCAACCCGTCGTGCTACCAGTAAATTGTTAATTTGAGCGGAATAGAAAATCAGTTCCGTATACAGTTTTTTATCTAAGAAATTAGCCTTAAAACCTATTTCATAATTAACCCCTTTTTCGGATTGTAAATTGGTATTAAGCTTCCCATCGGGAGTTAATGTTTCGGCCACTGTAGGAACTGAGAAACCTTTGCTAAAGGAAACATACACATTTTTAGCTTCACCTATTGTATACGAAAGTGCCAATCTGGGAGACCAAACCGAACCAAAAGTGTATTTCTCTTTCGGATTTTCATCACTTAAAAACACATCTTGCTGACTGTAATTGGTTGTGTTAAAAGCCAAACCGGATTCTAAATTTAATTTATTAGAAAGTTTCGTTTCCATCTGGATAAACCCATTCCAATAGCCTCTTTTTTGCTCCATCTCACTAAATTGATCTCCCTGAATACTGCCTTGCCCGGGGGAAGACTGGTATAAATTTCTAAAAAGTGAGAAAGCATAATTTTCGGTCATAAATTCAGTTCCCAGACTTATGGTGTTAGGCAAATAAAACAAAGCATGCTATTTTTTTCTTCTAAAATATCAAAAGGACGCGGCTCATAAGCATCTCTGAAATTCGAAAAAAGACTCAAATCTGCCGACCAGTTTTTTGAAAACTGATGTTCAAATCCAATTCCAACCATCAATTTATCATAGGATTCAAATCCTTGAGCTGCTAGCCAGGTAGCTGCCGCAGATTTAGGTTTTGTATTGAAAGCGGTTTCACTTATTGAACTCGGAATATAGGCTTTCAATCGGGTAGCAATTCCAAAAAAGGAAAGCGTAGATTTTTCAGTAATTTTTTGCTTTCCAAATAGATTTAACGACTGTCGGTTATAATCACTATTCTCCCGATAACCCTCTTGTTGCAAATTACTATAGTTGACAAAAAGACTGGATTGTGAATCACCGTAACCAGCGGATAAAATTTGTTTTGTTAAACCAAAACTTCCAAAAGTAGTTGCTGTTTTCCCATAAGAAGTTCCTGTATCCAATTGCTTTGCTCTCAAACTAATAACACCTCCCAATCCAGCACCAAAACTAGTAGAATTAGGTCCTTTTATAATTTCGATTCCTCCTAAAACTTCTAAATCAATATCTTCCAACGTTGTATCTCCTTCGGCACTAGAAAGTGGAATTCCTTCAAAATAGGCTTTAATTTTACTAGTTCCGTATTGTGTTCTCGCTCCAATTCCCCGAATGGTAATTCTATTCGTATTCAAACTTCCTTGTTGCATAAAAACACCTGGAATTTTATTAAGAATAGGCGTCAAAATTACGCCATCAGCCTGATTGATTTCTTTTTCGGTAATAATAGAAACAGCAGCTGCAATTTGCTGTATTGAATTTCGAATAGGAGTATTCATAATCTCCAATTCCGATAATGAAATGGTATCTTTTTTTGCTTGCCCAAAAACAACACTTCCAGAAAATAAAAAGAGAACAAAAATGAACTTAGAATGTATTTTTGATTTTAGTATCATTACTATTATTTAAAATGGAGTGTTTCTCAAAAGTATTCTTTTATTTTAATCACTTTAATACAATGCATAAAAAAACTCCAGATGGCTCTGGAGTTTAATATTTCGAAAATAGAAAAATCTATTTTATCATTTCAATTTTTTGTACTTCTTCTTCATTGATACTATCGAAGAATCCTTGTTCATTCATCCAGTCATCGCTGAAAACTTTACTCATATAACGAGAACCGTGATCAGGGAAAATGGCAATTACATTACTATTAGCGTCAAACTCACCTTCTTCTGCATATTGTTTTATGGCTTGCAAAACAGCTCCTGAAGTATAACCTACAAATAAACCTTCTTTTCTGGTTATTTCTCTTGCTGAATGTGCACTTTCTTCGTCAGTTACTTTCATGAATTTATCAATTACATCAAAATCAGTAGCCGATGGAATCAAGTTTTTACCTAAACCTTCAATTCTGTATGGATAAATTTCCTCAGTATCAAATTCTCTTGTTTCGTGGTATTTTTTTAATACTGAACCAAAAGCATCCACACCTAGAACTTTAATATTTGGATTTTGTTCTTTTAAAAACTTAGCCGTTCCTGAGATTGTTCCTCCAGTTCCACTACAAGCAACAAGGTGCGTAATTTTACCATTAGTTTGTTTCCAGATTTCAGGACCAGTTGTGTTATAATGTGCATCAATATTCAATTGGTTAAAATACTGATTTATATAAACTGAACCTTTAGTTTCTTCGTGCAATCTCTTAGCAACACTGTAATAAGAACGCTCATCATCGGCAGAAACGTGTGCTGGACACACATACACTTTTGCTCCTAAACTACGAAGCATGTCTATTTTATCTTTAGATGATTTAGAACTTACCGCTAGTATGCAACTATATCCTTTGATGATACTTACCATAGCCAAACTAAAACCGGTATTACCTGATGTAGTTTCTATAATGGTATCTCCTGGAGATAATATACCTTTTTTTTCTGCTTCTTCAATAATGTATAAAGCAATCCTATCTTTTGAGGAATGTCCCGGATTAAAAGCTTCTACCTTAGCATAG
>NCET01000373.1 GCA_002280815.1 Flavobacteriales bacterium 32-34-25
AGAAGCTCCGCCGTGTTTCCAATACACCTGAGAACGCAATTCGGCATTTTTTTGCAAACTCAAATAATAATCCAATTGGGATTTCATCATATCAAAATCGCCACTTTTCACCATTGGAAAATAAACCAGTCGCTGGTTTTGAGCCGTCATCGTTCCACCACCCCAATTTCTGAAATCAGGTGTGAAATTCAGCTCTTTATTGGTATGCACCGGATCTACAGTAAACAATCCACCGTTGAATTTGGTAGGATATTTTCCATACGCATTGCAACCCAACATATAACGGAACAGCTGGTAATTTTGTCCTATTTGATAAACGGAATCCTTCTCCGTTTTTGATTTTTGCGTATAAATAAAAGAACGATTCCAGAAGTTATTCCACCACGCAATCGTATTTTTTTCTGCTTTATTTGCTACTTTCTTATAAGCCAGAGTTTGTTTTTGCAGTTCTTTTTTCCATAAACCCGCATCAGCAGATTGATTGGTGTGCAACTGGATTTGGAATTCATGTTTCTTGGATGCTTTTATAGTCGAAAGTTGGAATCCTTTAAAATCCGTATCCTGATAGATTCCGGTATACGTTCCGTCAGCTTTTAGATTGTCTCCCGAAAGTTGTCCTCCAAATGTCAAATTCGCAATAGGATTCAGCATCTGATCCTTAACCGATTCCATTTTTTGTTGCTTAACCGTCACATCAAAAACCGTATTTTCTCTGTTTCTGTGATAGAACTGCACCACATTTCCTTCAAAAGAAATGGAATCCTTAAAAGTTATAATTTCGCCTTGCGGAGCCCATTTGTACGAATTAGCATTATTGGCTTTTCCTTTAGAATCTCTGTTTTTATAACGCCAACTTTCATAAGCCACTTTCATTTCAGTTGGAACTTTGCTTTCCACATCCACATGAATCACCGGATGGAAAACATCCACCCATAATTTTACTGCAGTTCCGTTTTGAGAAACGGTTATGTAGCCCTCTTTCAAATGCAATTCCTGCTTGAAACCTACATTGTCTTTAAAAGGATCCGGACTCAAACTTACTTTTACCCTTCCTAATTTCAACAAGGTATTGTGCTCATCAAATGTTCCCGAACGAGAAAAATAGAAATACAAATCACCCTTTTCCACCCACACATTCGCACCAATATCACCTCCACCCAAAGGCATGGATTCCGATGAATTATTGTTTTGGGTGCTCCAAACCTGATTGTAATTATCAAGCGTGGCAATTTGCGCTTTTGTACAAAGCGTTACTAAAAGAAGAAATAGGAATATTGTATTTTTCAAAATTATTATTTTATTTATTAGTCATTGCGAGGAACGAAGCAATCACATAACGTGAGTAACTACTTGTGATTGCTTCGTTCCTCGCAATGACAAACATTTACCAATTATCAGTTCTAAAAGACGAAACCGGCAAACCTCCTGTACTAAACAATTCTGCTTTAGCAACATCCTTAAACAAATAACGAACAGCAACCGGCTTTTCTACCTGAGGTGAAGAAAGTAAAACAGACTTTCTTCTCAACTCGGCTTTAGCAGGATAAAACACTTTATTTTCTCCGGCAATTTCAAATCCTGTAACTTCTTTTCCATAAGAAGTAATTCCGTTTGGAGCATTATCAAAAGCCACTGTTATAACACTTCCTTTGATTTCCAATGCTTTAAAAACCGGGCTTTCGAACTCAAAACCAGTCAATCCATAGGTTTTGCTCAAAGCCAAATACCCTAATCGGTTTCCACCCGCTTCTTTATCCGCCGGATGAATATTATTTTCTTCGCCAATGTCCATTAAAACAGCCATTCCAGCATTCGGAATTTCAGTAGAAGCTTTCAATTGTGCCTCACGTAAATAAGCCGAATTGTATTCTTCTTTATTGTCTTTTGGATGAAATTGCGCATAATTAAACGGTGCTATCTGGCAATAATAAAATGGAAAATCCCCTTGTTCCCATAGTGCTCTCCAGCTGCTCACCATCTTTTTAGTTAATTCTTTATATTGTACGGCACGTTCATAATTAGATTCTCCCTGATACCAGATGCAACCTTTGATTCCGTAACCAATTACCGGTGAAAGCATTCCGTTAAACAAAGTCGTTGCCACACGATTGGGGTCTTTTGCAATATCCTCTTTTTTTGTTGGAATCTTTGCTGCTGCAAAATCTTTCAACATTTCCTGATTCATCCAGGCTTCCATGCTCGAACCGCCATACGAAACATGAATCAATCCCACAGGAACATCTAAAACTTCCTGTAAAAGTGAACCAAAATACCAGGCCGTAGCGCTAAAATCTCCTGTAGTTTGTAGTCCTGCCACATTCCATTTTCCAACAAAATCTTCATTTGGTGTCAAAACAGTAGCTCTTGGAATCGTAATAAAAC
The DNA here is from genome assembly GCA_002280815.1 of Flavobacteriales bacterium 32-34-25. Classification (GTDB taxonomy): domain Bacteria; phylum Bacteroidota; class Bacteroidia; order Flavobacteriales; family Flavobacteriaceae; genus Flavobacterium. The sequence continues at coordinate 2,383 of NCET01000373.1, forward strand.
GGATTTTATTATTTGTCGAATGTACAATTGCCTCGTTACCTTTTAACACCGGCTGACCCGGAAATCCTTTCAACGGCATTTCCATATTCGACTGACCGGAACACAGCCAAACTTCACCAATTAAGATGTTTTTCACCGATTTTGTTTCTGCACCATCCGAAACCGTAATTTCATAAGGCCCTCCAGCAGCAGGTGTTTGCAATGCTATTTTCCATTTTCCTGATTTATCGGCTTTGACTTCATAAGTTTTAGCATCCCAGGAAGTCTGGATTTTTATGGTTTGATTCTTTTCTGCCCAACCCCAAATAGGTGCGTTGCTTTGCTGTTGCAACATCATATTATCCGAAAACAAAGCCGGTAATTTGATAGCCGCATTGATTTGGGAAATTCCTAAAATCATTAAAAATGTAATAATTGTTTTTTTCATTTTTATTTTATTTTAATCTTTATTTCAA
>NCET01000374.1 GCA_002280815.1 Flavobacteriales bacterium 32-34-25
TTGAATACTCCACAATAAATCAATATCTTCTTCGCGACCCTGACCGTTTTCAATACGCCACAATACTTTTTCTAACCATCCTGTTCCTTCACGGCAAGGGGTACATTGTCCGCAAGATTCATGGTGGTAAAAACGAGAGAAATTCCAAGTGTTGCGTACAATACAAGCCGTATCATCATACACGATAAACCCACCGGAACCTAACATGGAACCTGTTGCAAATCCGCCATCACTTAAAGATTCATAAGTCATTAAACGGTCTTCGCCATTAGCTGTTTTAAAAATTAAATCGGCTGGTAAAATTGGCACTGATGAACCTCCCGGAACTAAAGCTTTCAAAGGTCTGTTCGAACTCATTCCGCCTAAATATTCGTCAGAATTCATGAATTCGTCAACGCTTAATCCTAATTCTATTTCGTAAACTCCAGGGTTTTTAACATGTCCGGAAGCTGATATTAATTTAGTTCCTGTAGATCTTCCAATTCCTATTTTTGCATAATCATCACCTGAATTGTTTACAATCCATGGCACTGCTGCAATAGTTTCTACGTTATTTACCACTGTTGGGTTAGCCCAAAGTCCGGAAACTGCCGGGAAAGGTGGCTTGATACGTGGGTTTCCTCTTTTACCTTCTAATGATTCGATCAAAGCGGTTTCTTCTCCACAAATATAAGCTCCTGCTCCACAGTGAACGTGTAATTCTAAATCATAACCGGTTCCTAGAATATTTTTCCCTAACCAGCCTGCAGCTTTAGCTTCGGCAATGGCTCTTTCTAATATTTTAAAAACCCACATGTATTCTCCTCGAATGTAGATATAAGAACGGTTTGCACCCAAAGCAAAACTGGAAGTAATCATTCCTTCGATCAACAAGTGAGGAATAAATTCCATCAAATAGCGATCTTTGAATGTTCCTGGTTCTGACTCATCGGCGTTGCAAACTAAATGTCTTGGTTTTCCTGATTTTTTGTCAATAAAACTCCATTTCATTCCGGCTGGGAAACCCGCTCCACCACGACCACGAAGTCCTGATTTTTTTACTTCTTCGACTACTTCGTCTGGAGTCATGGCTTTTAATGCTTTCTCAACAGAAGCGTAGCCACCTTCTTTACGATATACTTCGTAGGTTTTGATTCCAGGTACGTTGATTTTGTCTAATAATATTTTTTTTGACATCTTATTTATCGTGTAATATTATTTTATTATCTCGGCAATCAGCAATAATCTGATCGATTTTTTCTTTAGTCAAATGTTCTTTGTAGAAATCGCCTAATTGCATCATTGGAGCGTATCCGCAAGCACCTAGACATTCTACACCTCTTACTTCAAAAAGTCCGTCAGCAGTAGTTTCGCCAATGCCTACACCTAGCTTTTCGCAGGTATAATCCATTAAATCTTCAACTCCTCTTAAACAACAACATGAAGTCTGACAAAATTCAAACATGTATTTCCCAATAGGTTTTAGGTTGTACATGGTATAGAAAGTAGCTACTTCATAAACTTCAATAGGTAATATTCCAAGAATTTCGGCAACCTTATCCATTAATGCAATGCTCAACCAGTTGTCGTGGGCATCCTGAACTTCGTGCAAAACAGGTAATAAAGCCGATTTTTTCTTGTCTTCAGGATAATGACTAAGCAATTCATTGATGCGATTCATCAACGATTCCGTCATATTTATTTCTTGTTCGTAATGTTTTCTTTCCATTCTGTATTTTAGATTTTAGACTTTAGATTTTAGATTTTTCAATCTGCGATCTATAATCTACATTCTTTATAAATTTTAGATTTCTGATTTAGTATTTTAGATTTTTCAATCTGAAATCTAAATTCTAAAATTTTCAATCATTTAGGCGTCTAATTCTCCGGCAATTACATTTAAACTGGATAAAATAACAATGGCATCAGATAATAATGCCCCTTTTATCATTTCAGGATAAGCTTGGTAGTAGATAAAACACGGTCTTCTAAAATGAAGTCTGTATGGTGTTCTACTTCCGTCAGTAACCAGGTAAAATCCTAATTCTCCATTTCCTCCTTCTACCGGATGGTAGATTTCGGCAACTGGAACAGGAACTTCTCCCATTACAATTTTGAAATGATAAATTAACGACTCCATATTATTGTAAACATCTTCTTTTGGAGGCAAATAATAATCAGGAACTTCAGCATGGTATTCGTTTCCTTCCGGCATATTGTCTAAAGCCTGACGAATAATGCTTAAACTTTCCCAAACTTCGGCATTACGAACACAAAAACGATCGTAAGTATCTCCTGATTTTCCTACTGGAACTTTAAAGTCAAAGTCTTCGTAAGAACTGTAAGGTTGCGCGACACGAACATCATAATCAACACCTGCAGCACGTAAATTAGGACCAGTAAATCCGTAAGCCATTGCTTTTTCGGCAGAAATAGCACCTACGTTTACGGTTCTGTCTATAAAAATTCTATTTCTTTCGAATAGGTTTTCAAATTCTTTCCAGGCAACTGGAAATTCTTCTAAGAAAACGTCTAGTTTTCTAAAAGCTTCTGGTGACCAGTCTCTTTCAAAACCACCAATTCTTCCCATATTTGTTGTTAAACGAGCACCACAAATTTCTTCGTAGATTTCATAAACTTTTTCTCTAAATTGGAAAACATAAAGGAAACCAGTATAAGCACCCGTATCAACTCCTAAAATGGAATTACAAATCAGGTGATCGGTAATTCTTGCCAATTCCATTACAATAACTCTTAAATATTGGGCTCTTTTAGGAACTTCAACACCTAGTAATTTTTCTAATGTCATCCACCATCCCATATTGTTGATAGGAGAGGAGCAATAGTTCATACGATC
>NCET01000375.1 GCA_002280815.1 Flavobacteriales bacterium 32-34-25
AAAAGAAGAAGGTTTTAAAGGTTTTTTTCTTCCAAAACACAATGTAAAAGAAGCTGCCATTGTAAAAGGGCTGGATGTTTACGGAATTGAAAACGTACAGGAAATAATTGATTTTTTCGAAGGAAAAGGCAATTTGGAACCCACAAAAATTGATACTCGTGCCGAATTCTATAAAGATTTAGATTTCCCGGAATTTGATTTTTCGGATGTTAAAGGACAAGAAAGCATTAAAAGATGTATGGAAATTGCAGCTGCTGGTGGACATAATATTATATTAATTGGTCCTCCTGGTGCTGGAAAAACGATGCTTGCCAAACGCTTACCGAGTATTCTTCCGCCAATGACCTTGCACGAAGCCTTAGAAACTACTAAAATTCATAGCGTTGCTGGAAAATTAAAAGAAGTCGGATTAATGAACCAAAGACCTTTCCGTAGCCCGCATCACACGATTTCAAATGTAGCCTTAGTTGGCGGAGGTAGTTATCCACAACCTGGAGAAATTTCGATGGCACACAATGGTGTTTTATTTTTAGACGAATTACCCGAATTCAAACGCGATGTACTCGAAGTGATGCGTCAACCGCTGGAAGACCGAGAAGTGACTATTTCAAGAGCCAAATTTACCGTAACCTATCCTTCCTCATTTATGTTGGTTGCCAGTATGAATCCAAGTCCGAGTGGATTTTTTAACGATCCAAGTGCAGCACAAACCGCATCTCCTTATGAAATGCAACGTTATTTGAGTAAAATTTCGGGGCCTTTATTGGATCGAATTGATATTCATATTGAAGTCACTCCTGTTCCTTTCGAAAAATTATCTGACAATCAAAAGGCTGAAAACAGCATGACCATTCGAAAAAGAGTAACTGCAGCACGCGAAATTCAATCGGTACGATTTGAAAAAATGGATAGTATTCATTACAATGCTCAAATGAGTACCAAACACATTCGGGAATATTGTGTTTTAGACGAAGACTCCAAAAGCTTATTAAAAAATGCCATGGAACGCTTGAATCTTTCCGCTCGAGCTTATGATAGGATTTTGAAAGTAGCCAGAACTATCGCTGATTTAGAAGCTTCCGAAGAAGTAATTTCAAATCACATTGCCGAAGCCATTCAGTATAGAAGTTTGGATCGTGATGGATGGCTTGGATGATTTTTAGTGTAATGCTCCGCAAAGTCTCGGAATTTACGGTAATGATTTTCAGTTTTTAACCGCTGTGGATTTAATTTTATGTCAGTCACAGACTGACGAACACATCCTCAAAGTCGGAGACTTTGCGGAACAGAGTAATTTCGAATCACATTGCCGAAGCCATTCAGTATAGAAGTTTGGATCGTGATGGATGGCTTTGATGATTTTTAGTGTAATGCTCCGCAAAGTCTCCGACTTTGAGGTAGTGATTTTCAGTCTCCGACTGACCATAAAAAACAAACTAAAATGAACGAGAAAGAAGGATACCTAATTCGAGATCAATCGAAAGCCCATTTTATAACCGCAACGGTCGTAGACTGGGTTGATGTTTTTTCTAGAAAAACGTACAAAGATTGCATCATAGAAAGTTTGGATTTTTGTATAAAAAACAAAGGAATGATTTTGTATGGATTTGTAATTATGTCCAATCACATTCATTTAATCATTCAGTCAGAAAACAGTAAATTATCCGATTTGATTCGGGATTTCAAGAAGTTTACAGCAAAGACCATTTTGGATAAAATAGAAACAGAGCCAGAAAGCAGAGCCGATTGGATGTTAAAACGTTTTGAATTTGCTTGCAAAAGTCATCACCGAAATGAAAAATATCAATTTTGGCAATATGGAAATCATCCCGAAGAAATCTTTTCAGAGAAGTTTTTTTGGTCAAAATTGGATTATATCCATTTGAATCCTGTAAGAGCAGGAATTGTTACCAAAGCTTCTCATTATATTTATTCCAGTGCTTCCAATTATGTTGAAGATAGTGGAATTATAGCAATTACAAAGGTAGATAATCCGGTAATAGATGTGTTAAAACCACAATCGATTAGCACTATTTATAATTGGTAATGAAGGTCGGAAACCTTTTATCACATCCTCAAAGTCGGAGACTTTGCGGAGCTGGGAATTAAATCAACCCTCAAGTTTTGATTTTAACCAATAAAAAACAGCTACAAATATAAGTACTATAATAGTTACCCAAAGTTTAATATTATCTTGTTCAGCTCGATACTTCGGAGAACCATTTTGATAGTTTCTCATAGCCTGTTCACGAGCCTTTTTTCTACCATATTTTGTATTTTGATTGTAATATTTATTATCGGGAATGAAAGCATCCGAATTCAAAAAAGATGATGGTTTTTTGGAAATAAATTCCGCTAAATCGAGTTCAATATCTCTAGTGCTAATGTTGTCTACAATTAAGGCGTCTATAAAAATATTATACATATTTGCTATATAATTATAATTGAATTCATTTTTATTTGCAAATTCATCATAGCTTTTAATAATTTGTTTAAATGCAGTTTTATAGAAATCAATTTTAATTTCCTCTGAGTATCCATACTCTTTAATTATTCTAGCAAATTCACTATGAAATTGAGTTTCATTTGCACTAAATTTATCTATAAAAATTGTATTATATTTTGCTTCTGATATTTTCAAAATTCAATAACTTAACTTTTAATATTTTTTATTTAAACTTCGCTATCCCCTCTTTCAACCAATTATAATATTCTTCAACACCTACATAACTAATCGTTGGTTTTGCAGTGTTCAAACTATTTCCTTCTAAATCAGTCAAAACATACAAAGGTTGCGTATTGGTTTTATATTTAGAAATCATA
>NCET01000030.1 GCA_002280815.1 Flavobacteriales bacterium 32-34-25
AATTATGGTTTTTAATAAAATTGATGCCTACAAGCATTTGACGATTGACGAAGACGATTTGATGACCGAAAAAACCACAAAACATTATACTCTGGAAGAGTGGAAATCCACCTGGATGAGTCGTGTAGGAGAGCAAAATGCTTTGTTTATTTCGGCGACTAATAAACAAAATTTCGAAGAATTTAGAGAAAGAGTGTACGAAGCGGTGAGACAAATTCATATTACTCGTTTTCCATACAATAAGTTCTTATATCCTGATTACAAAGATGCAATGGAGAAAGAAGAAAAAGAATAGTTTTCTAGAAATATAAATACAGCTAATCCCTTTTGAATTTTCAGGAGGGATTTTTTTTTTTTGGAAACAATTTGTTTCAATGTTGTAATTGATTTTTTGAAATTGCTATTGAAATTTTAATTAAGCTGTATATTTGGCAGGATTAAAAAAACTACTATGAGAAAATTATCCCAATCTATTTTACTTTTTAGTTTGATTGTTTTATCGTCTTGTAAATCTACTAACTACAAGTATTTTGCTCCTACAGTTAATCCTGTTTTATTCAATGATAAAGGCGAAGTGCATGTTTCGGCCGAAGTAGGCTCATCGGGATTTACGTCTAAAGCTGCGGTGTCTCTTACGGAACATTTCGGAGTTATGGGAATGTATAATGCTGGAGGAATGAATAATTATCGTTCTCACGAAGGAGAAATTGCTGCGGGATATTTTATAAAAAACATGTATGTGTCTGGTGGAATGGGCTTTGGTTCTAACTTTGCTTATACTGATAGTACACATGTAGCTAAGCGCTATGAAGGGAGTTTTCAACGTCCTTTTGTGCAATTCAATGCAGGAATTAGTGGAGGTGAAATTATTGGTGGAATTAAAGGAGATGCTATATTTTGTTTAAAAAACAGTTATTTGTTTTACAATGGAAACCATTTAAACGCCACCAAAGATCGTATCCATTCAGAATACTTTGTGGTAGAACCTGGTTTTTTGATGGGTTTAGGTTCGCAAGTTTTTCGTTTTGATTTTCTTCTGGGATTCCCTATCCATTTTACCAGTAATCCACTTTCGAAATATTCAAATGCAAGAACGTATCCGTTGAATGTTGGTTTTGGTATTCGTTTTGTATTTGGACGGAAAAAAACTTTAATTTGATAGTACAAAAAATCCCTTTTCAGAATAATTTCTAAAAAGGGATTTTTTAATAGGATTAAGATTTGTTTAAAAACCATAATTAACGCCTAATCCAAATATTTCTCTTACCTGAACTGCTTTTATAGCATTGTCATCGTAGATGGTTTGCAAAGTAATATTTGCCGAAAGATATTTATTGATTTTCCCTGAACTGCTTTTATAGCATTGTCATCGTAGATGGTTTGCAAAGTAATATTTGCCGAAAGATATTTATTGATTTTCATCACTACATTCATTTGGTAGTCGATATCAACATTTTGTGGGTCGTCTAAATAGTTTGAATACAAATTCAAACGATTCTCAATAGAAACATTAGTAATGGCGTTGAATTTATAATAGGCCGAAATACTGGCTCCAAATTCTACTCGGGAATTGTCTCCTTGTAAAACCCCAAAAGACGGCGCTAATTCGGTAAAATGTTTGTGAACCAAAATTAATTTCCCTGCTGCAGGAGCAATATTGATGCTCGCATTATTGTCTTTTTTCCACAAGAAACCAGGGCCAAACTGGAAATAAGCAGGAGAGAAAAAATGAGAAATTTTCACGTTATTTTTGTCCAAACCAGTATCCATTTGCGATTTAAAATTAAAATACATCGAATAGTACCAGTTTTTAGTCCCTGATTTTTTTCCCCAAAGAGAGTTCAATTCTAAACGGTCATCGGTTTTAGCGGTATTTTCGTTGCCTTTTATTTTACTTAGTCCGTAAGCCAGAATGAATTTGTTGTCCCAAACAACATCTCCTTTTTTATAATTAAAGTCATAATTCAAACCAAAATTTCCAGCCACGTTCGAAGTTCCTCCACCAAGCCATTGTTTATTGTAGGCCGATTGACTTAATAATAATGACATATTCCCTTTTTTTGTCCAGACTTTTGTAGTGTCTTTTGGCTCTTCTTGGGCTTTAATCGAAAAAACAGAAAATGTAAATACGAATATTATTAGAAGTAGCTTTTTCATATTTAAAGTAGTTTTGAATAGTAAATATAAAAAAAATGCTACTTGCAAAGTAGCATTTGATTCAATAAATATAGCATTTAGGCTTTTTTAGGTGCTTTGTATAGCGGAACTGCTGAACAAGCTTCTCCATACATAATACTTCTGGCAAATGGCTGTAAATAATGTGCTGCTAAAATATAAGCACGTGTGGGTACCGGTTTTTTAGAACAACCTTTAATAATCACCGATTTATTTTCATAAGCGGTATAATCTATTTTTGGAAGTAGCTCTTCATACAAGGCAGCATCTATATCTTCGATGTTTCCATTGATGATTTTCTTGGCAAAAGGAGCTAATTGTATCGCAACTAAAATGGAAGCCCAAGCGGGAACTATAGCATCGGTACTACAATTTATGGCCACATAATGATCTTGGTATTGTGTCCAATCATGGTTTTTTAACGCTTCTCTAAAGTCTTTTTCTCTTAATAAAAATCCTTCGAGTAGCCACTGCGAAATATCTATTTGCGTACGAATCCCTTTTGGATAGTAATCTTCGAGATCGAATACTTCCAAGGCACTATTAGCTACTTTGTTAATTATCTCTTCCATTTCTTAATTTTTAAGTAATCAGTATTCAGTTTTTAGTGGTCAGTTACTAACTGAATACTAAAAAACTGATTACTGAAGACTCTTATTAAAGCATTCCTAGCTCTAATTTAGCTTCTTCGCTCATTAAATCTTTGCTCCAAGGCGGATCAAAAGTAATTTCTACTTCGGCTCCTTTTATGTGCTCAATTGATTTTACTTTTTCTTCCACTTCTCTTGGTAAACTTTCGGCTACAGGACAGTTTGGAGAGGTAAGTGTCATAAGGATTTTTACTTCGAAATCCGTATTTACCATTACGTCATAAATCAATCCTAATTCGTAAATATCTACAGGAATCTCTGGATCGTAAATGGTTTTTAATTTTTTTACGATTGCTTCTCCTAATTCGTTGGTGTCTATTTCTTGTTCCATTTTATTTTTGTTTTTTGAACCATATAAGTCATATAAGTTCATTTAAATTTTAGTTTTATTTCTTAGCATCGAATGCCAAAGCATACATTTTAATATTCTTTATCATCGAGACCAAACCGTTTGCTCTTGTAGGCGATAAATGTTCTTTTAATCCTATTTCGTCAATAAAATCCATGTTAGCATCAATGATGTCTTTTGGAGATTGATTTGAAAAAACACGAATTAATATCGCAATTATTCCTTTGGTTAATATGGCGTCGCTATCGGCGGTGAAGACTATTTTTTCGTCATTTTGTTCGCCTTGTAACCACACTTTTGATTGACAACCTTTAATTAAATTTTGATCAACTTTGAATTCTTCTTTGATTAACGGAAGATTTTTCCCCAGTTCGATGATGTATTCATAACGTTGCATCCAATCATCAAACATCGAAAATTCGTCAACTATTTCTTCTTGTATATCTTTAATTTTCATTGTATTGTTTTGCAAATGAATTTATTTTAGTCACTATTTTTTTTATTTCTTGAGGAGGAAATCCATGGTCAAAACTTTGTGATTCATAGCTTTTTCCTTCGTAATTTATTTTCAAATTGGCTATAGCCGCACCATCATAAAAGCGTTTTTCAGTAGGTGATTTTAAATCTTTGATTTCGTCTAAATTGACTTCTTGAAAAAGTTGAACCAACTCTTTCCAATCTTTATCTGAGATTTTAGTTTCAATGGCTTTTCCTTTCCTGTCGTTTTTTATAGTTGCAATATGATTTTCGATACTAATTTCTTCATGAAATCCTCTGGAGTTTGCGGTGTAAATTAATTGAGCGGTTTCAATATTTTTTTGAGCCTCCCCGTCACAGCTTTTTCCTAGAAAAAGGGTCAATATTAATAACGATAGTAATTTCATATTTAATTTTTAGGATAACATCATTTGGGCTTTTTTAACAGCTTCAACCAAGGCATCAATTTCTTCTTTGGTATTGTAAAAGGAGAACGAAGCTCTTATGGTTCCTGGGATTCCAAAGAAATTCATAATCGGTTGCGCACAATGATGACCTGTTCTTACTGCTATTCCTAATTTATCAATAATAGTACCAATATCATACGGATGAATCCCTTCGATATTAAACGAAACTACCGAAGTTTTATTCTTAGAATTTCCATAAATACGCAAACCTTCAATTTCCGATAAACGTTCGGTTGCATAGGCTAATAATTCTAATTCCTGTTGTTGAATGTTTTCAAAACCTACTTCATTCATGTAATCAATAGCAGTTCCTAAAACAATTCCTCCAGCAATATTAGGCGTTCCTGCTTCAAATTTATGAGGCAATTCGGCATAAGTAGTTTTTTCGAAAGTAACTTCCTTAATCATTTCGCCACCCCCTTGATAAGGCGGTAATTTATTTAGCCAAGCTTCTTTCCCGTATAAAATTCCTGTTCCTGTTGGTCCACACATTTTATGTCCTGAAAAAGCATAGAAATCGCAATCCAATGCCTGAACATCCGGTTTTAGATGTGGTACCGATTGGGCTCCGTCAATCAGGATTGCAGCACCTACTTCATGCGCTTTGTCAATCATGTATTTAATAGGATTGATAATTCCCAAAGCGTTCGAAATGTGATTTACGGTTACGATTTTAGTTTTATCCGAAAGCAATTTGTCGTATTCAGACATAATCAACTCACCGTTTTCATCCATCGGGATTACTTTTAGCGTTGCTCCGGTTTTCTCGCACAACATTTGCCAAGGCACAATATTGCTATGGTGCTCTAATGACGAAACAACCACTTCGTCACCTGGTTTTAAAATCGAAGCAAAACCATTGGCAATCAAATTAATTCCAAAAGTAGTTCCAGAAGTAAAAAGCACTTCGTGAGCGTGTTTAGCATTAATGTGATTTTGAACTTTACCACGAGCAATCTCGTAAGCATCAGTCGCTAATTGGCTTAGAGTATGCACGCCACGATGAATATTGGCATTAATTTCCTGATAATATTTTGCAATGGCATCGATAACCACCTGAGGTTTTTGCGAAGTAGCTCCGTTGTCGAAATATACTAAAGGTTTTCCGTTTACTTTTTGATTAAGAATAGGAAAATCGGCTCTTATTTTTTGAATGTCTAGCATAACTATTTAGAAAAATTCTATTCTACAAAAGTACTAAAACTAAAATTGTTTTTTAGTGCAATTGTTCGTTTTGATTGATTGTAGTATCAGTTTAATTTATTGAAAGGTTTTGTAATGATAAAACGCAATAATTTTTGATAGAATTTAAAATTACAAAGGGCACAAAGTTTAGTAAAACTCTGTGCCCTTGTTTATTTATAAGTTTAAAAACTACAAATCAAATCCTAATTTCACGCCTAATTTCATAGCGATAATGGTTGTGATTCTTTGTTTTAATTCTGGTATTTTGATGTTTTCGATAACAGCATTAGAGAACGCGTACATCAACAAAGCTTTGGCTTCTTTTTTAGGAATACCTCTTTGTTGCATGTAGAATAAAGCAGTTTCGTCTAATTGACCAACAGTACAACCGTGAGAACATTTTACATCATCGGCAAAAATTTCCAATTGTGGTTTTGCGTTGATGGTAGCTTTGTCACTCAATAAAATGTTGTTGCTTTTTTGGAAAGCATTCGTTTTTTGAGCTTCTTTTTCTACATAAACCTTTCCGTTGAAAACTCCAGTTGAACGATCAGAGAAGATTCCTTTGTAATCTTGGAAACTCTCACAATTTGGCTCAGCATGGTTTACTAAGGTATAATGGTCTACGTGTTGCTTGTCGCCGATAATAGTAATTCCGTTTAACGTACTTGTTAATCTTTCGCCATAATGGTAAAAATTCAAGTTGTTTCTAGTTAGGTTTCCACCAAAAGAAAACGTGTGAACCGAAGCATGACTTTCTTTTTGTTGTGAAACGTATGTATTGTCAATTAAATTAGCTTCAAGACTGTCATTCTGAATTTTGTAATAATCCACAATAGCACGTTTTTGAGCAAAAATTTCTGTTACTGAATTAGTAAGAACTGGATTTTCGCTTAAACTTTGGTGACGCTCAATAATTTGTACATGAGAATTCTCACCCACAATTACTAAGTTTCTAGGCTGAACCATTAATGCTGATTCATTTCCTGTTGAGAAATACATAATCTCAATAGGTTTATCAGCCACCTTGCTTTTTGGGATATTAATGTAAGCTCCTTCACAAGCAAAAGCCGTATTTAATGAAGTTAAACTATCATCTTTGCTTGCAATTTTGTTAAAATAGTTATCAATAACCATTTTGTATTTTGGTTTTGTCAATGCCGAAGACATTAAACAAACATCAATTCCATCGTGTGTGGTTGAAGATAGGTGAGAGCTAAAAATACCGTCAATAAAAACCACTTTATACGTATCGATTTCGTGAATAAAGTATTTTTTTACCTGATTGAATTCTATTGCGCTATCTTTTTTAGGAAAAACGGTAAAGTCATTTTTTAGAATGGCATTTAGCGAAGTATATTTCCAAGCTTCCTCTTTTTTAGAAGGGAAACCTTTTGTTTCAAAGTTTTTTAGAGCCGAAGTTCTTACATCATGAAGTGCTGATTGCACATCGACGCGTTCTTCAAAGGCCATGAACGATGAGATTAATTTTTCTTTTAATTCCATTTTTGTAGTTATAAGTTAGGAGTTATAAGTTAGGAGTGCTTCCGATAATTATCGGAACTGCAAACTGTAAACTGCAAACTAATTTTACGCTTCTTGTTCTTGTTTAATCCAGTCGTATCCTTTATCTTCTAGCTCGTGTGCTAATTCAGCTCCGCCCGATTTTACGATTTTTCCATTGTATAATACGTGAACAAAATCAGGAACGATATAATCTAATAATCTTTGGTAGTGCGTAATTACAATAATGGCGTTTTTGTCGCTTTTTAATTTGTTTACACCATTAGCAACAATTCTTAAAGCGTCAATATCTAAACCAGAATCGGTTTCGTCAAGGATAGCTAATTTAGGTTCCAACATCGCCATTTGGAAAATCTCGTTACGTTTTTTCTCTCCACCAGAGAAACCTTCGTTAAGAGAACGAGATAAAAATTTACGGTCTATTTCTAATAATTCAGATTTTTCACGAATTACTTTCAACATTTCGTTTGCTGGCATTTCTTCCTGACCGTTTGCTTTGCGAGTTTCGTTGATAGCCGTTTTCATGAAGTTTGTTACTGAAACTCCTGGTATTTCAACTGGGTATTGGAATGAAAGAAAGACTCCTTTGTGTGCTCTTTCTTCAGGAGCCAATTCAGAAATGTCTTCGTTTTCTAATAGGATTTCACCTTGAGTTACTTCATAATTTTCGTTTCCAGCAATAATTGCCGAAAGTGTACTTTTTCCAGCTCCATTTGGTCCCATTATCGCATGGATTTCTCCTGCTTTTACTTCTAAATCGATTCCTTTAAGAATTTCTTTATCACCTATTGAGGCGTGTAGATTTTTTATTGATAACATAAATGTTTTTGTTTTTAATATAAAGTCTTAAAAGATTATCCTACTGATCCTTCAAGAGAAATTTCTAATAATTTTTGTGCTTCTACAGCAAATTCCATTGGCAACTTGTTTAATACGTCTTTACTGAAACCATTTACAATTAAGGCAATGGCCTTTTCAGTTGGGATACCACGTTGGTTACAATAGAAAACCTGGTCTTCACCAATTTTAGATGTAGTTGCTTCGTGTTCTATTTTAGCCGTTGGATTTTTACTTTCGATGTAAGGGAAAGTATGTGCTCCACAATTGTTACCCATTAATAAAGAATCACATTGAGAGAAGTTACGAGCGTTATCTGCTCTTGCACTAATTTGTACTAATCCTCTATAGCTATTTTGCGATTTTCCAGCCGAAATACCTTTGGAAATAATGGTTGATTTAGTGTTTTTACCCAAATGAATCATCTTAGTTCCTGTATCGGCTTGTTGGTAATTATTAGTAACCGCAATCGAATAGAATTCGCCAATTGAGTTGTCTCCTTTTAAGATAACAGAAGGATATTTCCATGTTATCGCAGATCCTGTTTCAACCTGTGTCCAAGAAATTTTAGCGTTATTTTCGCAGAATCCTCTTTTGGTTACAAAATTGAAAACCCCACCTTTACCTTCCTTGTTTCCAGGGTACCAGTTTTGAACGGTAGAATATTTAATTTCAGCATTGTCTAAGGCAATCAATTCTACCACAGCAGCATGTAATTGATTCTCGTCACGGGTTGGAGCCGTACATCCTTCTAAGTAAGAAACATAACTTCCTTCGTCGGCAATTAACAGTGTTCTTTCGAATTGTCCTGTTCCTGCCTGATTGATACGGAAATAAGTAGAAAGTTCCATTGGGCAACGAACTCCTTTTGGAATATAACAGAAAGAACCATCTGAGAAAACAGCCGAATTCAAGGCAGCATAAAAGTTGTCTCTTTGAGGAACAACAGTACCAAGATATTTGCGAACTAATTCAGGATGTTCTTTGATAGCTTCAGAAATACTCATAAAGATAATTCCTTTTTCGCCTAATGTTTTCTTGAATGTTGTAGCTACCGAAACCGAGTCAACCACGATATCCATGGCTACATTGTTTAATTTTTTTTGCTCATCAATAGAGATTCCTAACTTTTTGTACATCTCCAAAAGCTCAGGATCTACATCGTCCAAGGTTTTGTTTGGGTCTGCTTTTTTAGGAGCTGAGTAATAAGATATAGCTTGAAAGTCTGGTTTTTGATATTTAACGTTTGCCCATTCTGGCTCAATCATTTCTTCCCAGGCTCTGAAAGCTTCGATGCGCCAATCGGTCATCCATTGTGGTTCGTCTTTTTTCTGTGAGATGGCACGAACAATGTCTTCATTTAACCCAATAGGAAACGTCTCCGATTCTAATTCGGTGTAAAATCCGTATTCGTATTCTTTGTTTTCGAGTTCGATTTTTAAATCGTCTTCTGTATATTTACTCATTTTTTTATTTTTTAAAACCATTAAGAAATTAAGATTCGTTAAGACTTAAATATCTTAAAGGTTTAAATGTTTTTTTGTTTTATAGTGAGAAACTTTCCCCGCATCCGCAAGTTCTAGTGGCATTTGGATTGTTGAAAACAAATCCTTTTCCGTTTAATCCACCTGAAAATTCAAGAATTGTTCCAGCTAGGTATAAGAATGATTTTTTTTCTACAGCAATAGTTATATCGTTGTCTACAAATATTTTATCGTCTTCTCCTTTGTTTTTGTCGAACTTTAAATCATAGGACAAGCCCGAACATCCGCCGCTTTTAACACCTACTCTTACATAATCTGTGGCGGCATCAAAACCATCGTCTTTCATCAAGTCGATGATTTTCTTTTTGGCAGTATCAGAAACCTTTATCATTGTGTGTTGATTTTGTCTAAATTAACTGCAAAGATAAGGCATAAAAACGGTAATGCGCAACAGATAACATTTTTATAACTAATCTGTAAATAGAAATTATTTATTTCATTTCATTTAGTAAAAAAAATATTATATTTTTATCAGAATTTTTAACCTAAAACAAATTTTAAATTATGGAAAACCATTTAGGAAATGATCAAAATTACAAACTCGATTTCCATGGAAAAGGGAGTGATTTTTTTGGAATCATAATAGTCAATTGGCTACTGACTATTATTACACTTGGAATTTATTATCCTTGGGCAAAAGCAAAACAACTACAATTTATTTATAGTTCTACCTCATTAAACGGAGATTCTTTTTCATTTCATGGAACTGGAAAAGAGATGTTTAAGGGATTTATAAAAGCAATTTTGATATTTGGAATATTGTATGGTGTTCTTATATCATTTGTATACTTAAAAATGCCATTCGTGGGACTTTTGTTATTCTATATTGGCTTTCTGGCTATTTTTCCTATAGCCATTCACGGTTCCTATCGTTATAGAATGTCGCGTACTTCCTGGAGAGGAATTCGTTTTGGTTACAGAGGAGATAGAAAAGAATTTACTTTATTGTTTTTTAAATGGGTTGGATTAACGATAATTACACTTGGAATTTACGGTGCATGGATGGCAATGAATATGCGAAATTATTTACTAGGAAATGTCCGTTTTGGTGATTCAGAATTTCAATATGATGGTGATGGAGGAGATTATTTTATGCTGAATCTAAAAGGCTATTTTTTGACCATTATTACTTTAGGAATTTATAGTTTTTGGTGGCAAAAAGATTTGTTTGAATATTATGTAAACAATTTGAGCTTAAAGAAAAACAATGAAAGAATTAATTTTACTTCAACGGCAACGGGTGGAGATTTCTTTGGATTAGTGGTTGTTAATGTTCTAATTTTAATTTTCACTCTTGGATTAGGTTATGCTTGGGTAGTAACGCGTACTATGAAGTTTATCTTTGAAAATGTAGCCTTAGATGGTAATTTTGATTTGGATACATTAACTCAAACTGAAGAAAATTATAAAGATGCTACTGGCGAGGATTTAAGCGATTTCTTAGATTTAGATGCTGTAATGTAATTTTATGAAAAAAAATACAATAGCTTTTTTTTACGATGGAAACACCTCTGTTCCACAACAAATTGAGTTGGTTTTGGATCCGCAATGGGGTGTTTTATACTTTCAATCGGCGGATGGAGTGAATCACAATTGGGTAATTAAGAAGGTTACTTTTGATAAAAGACCAACAGGATTACACCTAGATTATGGTGTCGAATTGATTCAGCATATTAAAATAGAAGATGCTAATTTTATTCATGCAATTCAGTCTTTTAGAAAAGAAAAAGGACAAATAAGTTGGTATCAAAAACTAATTGATTTAGGTGCTGCTTTGCACTTTGTTATTGCTTTGGGCATTTTAGGAATCATAGGGCTTTGTTATTTGTATGTTATTCCGTGGGTGGGAGAAAAATCAGTTGCGTTAATTCCAAAAGAATACGATAATCAATTAGGGAATTCAGCTTGGATAGGTAATGAATATTTTATGACGATTGATTCGTCTAAAACCAAAACTTTAACTGATTTTGCTCAGAAACTGGATTTAAAAAATACTAAGGAATTAAAATTCACGGTTGTAAAATCTGATGAAGTAAATGCCTTTGCATTACCTGATGGCAACATAGTTGTTTTTACAGGAATTCTCAAAGAAATGAAAAATTACGATGAACTTGTAGGTTTGCTTGGTCACGAAGCATCGCATGTCAATAATAGACATTCGATGAAAATGCTTTGTCGAAGTTTATCTGGATATTTGTTTGTTTCGCTTATTTTAGGTGATGCCAATGGAGTAATGGCGGTTATTGGAGACAATGTAAACAGTTTGCAGTCGCTTTCGTTTTCCAGAGAATTTGAGCATCAGGCCGATTCAGATGGTTTTAAAATATTAGCTGCAAATAAGGTAAATCCCGAAGGGATGTCTAATTTGTTCAAACGATTACAAAAACAACATTCTATTTCGATTCCAGAGTTTTTAAGCTCACATCCGATTACAGAAAACCGAATTGATTATATTGATAAAATGATTAAAAATCAAAAATTTCAAATAGCGGCTAATCCTCAATTAGAAAAATTGTTTGCCGAATTAATGCAATAATAGTTTTTCGAATTAAAATTTTGCAATAAAAACGATACTGATTCAACAATACAACTACAATTATTTAGTAGTTTTATTGTTGAATCTTTTATTTTGTACATTAATGAAACTTTACCCCATAGAAACAGGAAATTTTAAATTGGACGGAGGCGCAATGTTTGGCGTTGTACCCAAAACAATTTGGAACAAAACCAATCCGGCTGATGCCAATAATTTAATTGATATTGCTGCCCGTTGTTTGTTGATTGAAGACGGCAAACGACTGATTTTGATTGACACCGGAATGGGAAATAAACAATCGGAGAAATTTTTCGGCTACTATTCACTTTGGGGAACATATTCTATGGATAAATCTCTGGCTCAGTATGGGTTTCATCGCGATGACATTACCGATGTATTTTTAACGCATTTGCATTTTGATCATTGCGGAGGTGCTGTCCAATGGAATAAAGATAAAACGGGCTACGAGCCTGCTTTTAAAAACGCCAAATTTTGGACGAATGAAAATCATTGGGAATGGGCTACTGTTCCTAATTCCCGTGAAAAAGCTTCTTTCCTATCCGAAAATATTTTGCCTATGCAAGAAAGCGGTCAGCTCAATTTTATCAAAAGAAATGAAACCGATTTCCTGGAAAAATCAGAATTAAATTTTGGAATTTTCTTTGTCGATGGACATACCGAAAAACAGATGATTCCGCATATTCAGTACAAGGATAAAACTATTGTTTTTTGTGCCGATTTATTACCAACAGCAGGGCATATTCCTATTCCGTATGTGATGGGATATGATACCAGACCACTTTTGACAATGGATGAAAAAACAAAATTCATGAATGCTGCGGCTGATAATAATTACTATTTGTTTATGGAACATGATGCGCATAATTCAATAATTACCGTTAAACACACTGAAAAAGGAGTGCGCTTAAATGCTGTTTTTTCTTGTGATGATATCTTAATCTAGTGTTAATCCTGATTTTTTTCGAAAAGAAAAATTATTTTTAATCTATATTTGAAATGCACTAAATAATTAATGTACATGAATACAATAAAACCCATCTGTTTTTCTCTATTATCTGCCTTGGTTTTAGCAGGATGTGGAGCACAAAGAAACTTAGCTAATTATAATTCTTTTTCAGCAATAACTGCATCTGCAAATATTACAAAAAAGCAGCCTTTAACTGAAACTCAATTGAAGCGTTGGAATCATTTTGATATTATTAAAGATACAGTTCCAGGGATGAGCGTGGACAGGGCTTTTGCTGAATTGCTAAAAAACAGAAAAGCAGAAAAAGTCATTGTTGGAATTGTAGATTCGGGTGTAGACATTGAGCACGAAGATTTAAAATCGGTGGTTTGGACAAATCCAAAAGAAATTCCCGGAAACGGAATTGACGATGACAAAAACGGTTATATTGATGATATTCATGGTTGGAATTTTCTGGGTGATATTACCAAAGAAAACTTGGAATACGAAAGAATCGTAAAAGACAAAAGTATTACAGATGAGACTACTTATCAGGCAGCCAAGAAATTCAATGACAAAGTAGTTGCCGAAGCTCCGTTGTATAAAAAGTACTATGAAAGTCAGTTAAATGCAATGCTAGAAGCTGATAAGTTGATTGCTAAGCAATTAGGCAAAACAGTTTATACATTAGAAGAACTTAATGCAATAGATTCTCAGGATGCTTTGGTTCAAAAAAGCAAAACTGTCATGGACAAAATGTTTGCTTATGGCATGAGTATAAAAGGACTTACCGATACATTTAAAGACGAAATTGAGAAAAATGAAATAATTATTAGTGGCGATAATTTAAAACCAGATTATAGAAAAGTTCTTGGCGATAATCCAAATGATATAAAGGATGTTAAGTATGGCAATAATAATGTAATAGGTCCAGATAAGGAAGAAGCCCTTCACGGAACTCACGTAGCTGGAATTGTTGCCCAGGTAAGAGATAACAATATTGGTGGTGACGGAATAGCTAATAATGTAGCAATCCTTACTGCACGCGCCGTTCCAGATGGTGATGAGTACGACAAAGACATTGCATTGGCTATTCGTTATGCTGTAGATAATGGAGCAAAAGTAATTAATGGAAGTTTTGGAAAAGCTTTTTCGCCTCATAAAAACTGGGTTTTTGATGCCATTAAGTACGCAGCTAAAAAAGATGTTTTAATTATTCATGCGGCTGGAAATGACGCTAAAAATATTGATTATTTTGATAATTTTCCGAACGATTCTGAAGACAGAAAAACGGAGATTTCAGATAATTTAGTTACTGTAGGAGCACTAAATTTTGAATACGGAGATGAAGTTGTGGCTAGTTTTTCAAACATTGGAAAAATCAATGTGGATGTTTTTGCTCCTGGTGTAAAAATTTATGCTTCTATTCCAAATAATGAATATAAATTTTTGAAAGGAACATCGATGGCTGCGCCAAATGTAGCTGGAGTTGCGGCATTAATCCGTTCGTATTATCCAAAACTATCTGCTTCTCAAGTCAAACATATTTTACTGGAATCAGGTGTAACAATTGATAAAAACGTAGTTGTAGGTGGAAAACCAGATGATGTGCGTCCTTTTAATGAATTGTCCAAAACTGGAAAAATAGTAAACGCATACAACGCTATTTTGATGGCTAATAAAATGGCTAAAAAATAATTTCGCAAGGCATTAATCTAATGGAAGGACAAACATCCTTCCATTTTTTTATTATAAACGAATGAGAAAAATTCTTTTACTAGCATTCTTTCTAACCAATGCTTATTCAGTGGTTGCTCAAAGCGCTCCTTATTGGCAACAAGAAGTCGATTATAAAATGGAAGTGTTCATGGATGTGAAACATTTTCAATACAAGGGAACGCAGGAGTTGGTTTACACCAATAATTCTTTGGATACTTTGAAAAAAGTGTACTACCATTTGTACAACAATGCTTTTCAGCCGGGTAGCGAAATGGCTATTAGAGCAGAAAACATCAAAGATGCCGATGCCAGAATGGTAAAAAAAACCAAGGTAGATGGTGTAGAAGTAAAAGAAAACCGAATTGAGAATTTGAAACCGAATGAAATTGGTTATTTAAAAATTAGCAATTTTAAACAAGATGGTGTTGCCGCTAGGACAAAAACCATTGGAACTATTTTGGAAGTTGTTTTGGCAAAGCCAATTCTACCCAATTCTAAAACTACTTTTACATTAAATTTTGACGGACAAGTTCCAGTTCAAATTCGTCGTTCCGGCAGGAATAATGCTGAAGGAGTAGCACTTTCG
>NCET01000376.1 GCA_002280815.1 Flavobacteriales bacterium 32-34-25
TGAAAATGTTAAAATCAAAAAAACAAATAAAGAACGGGTTTTCAAATTAAAATCAAAAGAAGAAATCGAACAGCACATTCATCGAAAACAATATGCACTAGAGAATTTAGCTCATAAATTAATCAAAGAAATCAAACCGATTTTTTAGATTTATTTCAGAAAATTTTAAAACAAATAACACCGAAAAAATTTCTGTTGATAGTATCAAAGTCAAATACTATAACGTTGAAAACAATACTAAAAATGTACTTCGGGAAAAAATAATCGAATTACTCGGGCTCACGAAGCTCTAAAACTTCTCGCATCATTCTCCACCCAAAACCATCCATTGCAAGCAATATTTCATCTTCGATCTGCAGTAATAAGATAAGATTTATAATTTTATGCAATTCCATAAATCGTTGCAATTCGGCACTAATTACAATTTCATTTTTCATAATACTATCTTTTTTAAGATATACGAAAAAATCCCATTTTGGTATTGATATAAAACAACAGCGTGGGACATCGATCATCAGCATCAGAGGTACGACCAAGCACCCACAGCCACGATAAACCGAGCCCACGCATAACGTAGGCGAACAGTTTATTCGTAGGCTGATTATAAGAAGTTTGGTCGTTTTCTGATGCCCTAAATAACTTTCGCAATATATATTTATAGAAGCTTAACTTCTATTTTGTATTCGTTAGGCAAATTTAGGCATAATTGTATTAAAACAGTATGTATAAGCTGATAAATAAAAAACTTTTTTAATGTGATTGCCTTATTTTGTTGGGATTTGTTGGGGGTTCCGTAACCCCCGTAACTGTTTTGGTATTACTTAATTATTTCTCTTTGCCCAAAATATTTAAAACCAAAATAGTATGGCAATTGAAGTTATCACTCGCGAAGACTTAAATGAGTTCCGCACCCTCCTACTGGCTGATTTAAACGAAATGTTTAATTCAACAAAACCACAACAGCAAAAACAATGGCTCAAATCTACTGAAGTTAGAAAACTGCTAAACATTTCTCCAGGCACTTTACAAAATCTTCGTGTCAACGGGACATTAACTTACACCAAAGTTGGTGGCATTATTTACTACGCTTACAGTGATTTACTGAAAGTTTTAGAAGAAAATAAAGTGGAAGCAACAGTTACTTTATTCAATCCTAAATGGTTGGTAAGATGAATTACATCAAACACCTAACAGGTTTTTTCAATCGCATTTCGAATGAAAACACACTCAATCCAACACACATCAGTTTGTACTTAACACTCTTTCAGTGTTGGAATGTTAATCGGTTTAAAAATCCAATCACAATTTCCAGAGATGAAATGATGAAAGGAAGCAAAATTGCATCAAAAGCGACCTATCATAAGTGTATTAAGGAATTACAACGGTTAAAATTTTTAGACTATTATCCATCCTACAATCCATATTCCGGTACACAAGTATTTATGGCAAATTTTTCTGAAGGAAGTAATCAAAAACCAGTTGCCAGTTCAAATAATAACTCAACTACACCATTTTTTGAGCAAGCCATACCAAAAAATAAACTCCTTAATAGCAAGGTTCCTGAACAACTTGATGAACCGCCCTATATATATAATAAACAAACAGTAGTAAACAATAAAAACATAGATATAGACACCAGTTTTGAAAATTTTAAAAATAATTTGTTTTTAAAAAATAAAAATCAAAACAAAGGCAGTCGGAAAAAAAAAGAAAAAAGTTCCGCTAAAAAAGAAAAGACAACCGATGATAATCAAACTCAAGAAAGTTCCAGAAATTTTATTGCTCCAACTTTAGAACTGACCAAAGAATATTTCAAGTTTCAAAATTTCACAGAATTTGAAGCCGAGCGATTTTTCAATTACTACTCTAGCATCGGTTGGCTCATTGGTGGCAAAACCATAATGAAAGATTGGCAGGCATCTGCAAGAAATTGGATGCTGAATACTTCTAAATTTTCGATCAATTCACCAGCACCAGCATCATCAATCAAAAAAGAAAATCCACAACCACGTGCCTATAATCTCAACGCAACAATTGATAAAAATTATGCCGAGCCATTGTAGAATGAAAACAACAACCTATGAATTCAAAATACAATTATCCGGAAATAATGGCTTGGGTAGAACAAAAGGGTAAAATACAGTTTGGCGAAAAATTTTATTTCAGAGAAGCGGATGTAGTCAATATTCAAAAACTGATTTGCTATTTTTTAAAAGATGAGGTAATGGCCAATCAGTTTAATTTAGATTTATCAAAAGGAATTCTACTTTGTGGACCAGTTGGCTGTGGAAAAACAACATTGATGACTTTAATGCGACACTTGGCACAACCAAACTACAAATTCATAATGAAAACCTGCCGAGACATCAGTTTTGAATTCATCAAAGAAGGCTATCAAATCATTCACAAATACAGTAACGGAAACAATTCACACAGTGAATATCGAAACTATTGTTTTGATGATTTAGGCGTAGAAACCAACCTAAAATATTATGGAAACGAATGCAACGTAATGGCAGAAATTATACTCTCCAGATATGATCTTTTCATTTCAAAGAAAGTCATAACACACATCACTAGCAATCTTTCTGCTCCAGAAATAGAAACGGCTTATGGGAACCGGGTGCGTTCAAGATTGCGTGAAATGCTTAATTTAATTGCTTTTGATGATAATTCAGTAGACAAACGAAGTTGAGATAAATCGTTAAGAACTCAAAAAAAAATGTGAAAAATGATAAATTTAATTGAAAGCTGATGATAAATAATAAAAAACATATCACAATATCATAGATTTACTGATATTTTAAAATTATAATT
>NCET01000377.1 GCA_002280815.1 Flavobacteriales bacterium 32-34-25
TGACAAAGAAAATCTAATTAATGATTTCGAAACCGATTATTATAAAGCTTATAATTCTGGGATTAGTTTGAATCCTATTTTGAATTCGTTTCAGCAAACGGTTAAGAAATACAATATTTCAGACGATTTGATTCAGGCTTTCTTGAAAAGTATGAAAATGGATTTAATCAAATTAGATTACAATTCTAAAGCCGAATACGAAGAGTATATTTACGGCTCGGCTGACGTTGTAGGTCTAATGTGTTTGAAAGTTTTTGTGGCTGGAAAAGAGCACAAATACGAAGCTTTAAAAGCCGAAGCCATGCGATTGGGTTCTGCTTTCCAAAAAGTAAATTTCCTTCGTGATTTAAAAGACGATAATTTGATTCTGAATCGAAATTATTTTCCCGGAGTCGATTTGAATTCTTTTGATGAAAATGCAAAAAGAATGATTATCAACGAAATCAACGAAGATTTTAGAATTGCATACCAAGGAATTGTAAAATTGCCTATCGAAGCTAAATTTGGTGTTTACACCGCTTATGTATATTATAAAAAACTGCTTAAAAAATTAGAGAACACGCCTTGCAAGGAAATTGGAAACACTAGAATTCGGGTTTCTAATTATACTAAAGCCACACTTTTAGCCCAGTCTTTCGTTACCTATAAGTTGCGATTGGTGGAATAAGTAAACGATTTTAAAAACAAAAAAATGATTTCATTTTTAATTACAATAGCAGTTTTTCTTTTTATGGAATGTGTCACTTGGTTAACACACAAATACGTGATGCACGGCTTAATGTGGTATTTTCATGCTGATCATCACCAACCCAAATACGAACACGTTTTTGAACGCAATGATATCTTTTTTGTCATTTTTGCCATTCCCAGCATCGTGCTGTTTTATTATGGAGTAGAGGGTGGAATCAATTATTTGTTTTTTATCGGTCTCGGAATTACCATTTATGGCTTTTGTTATTTCATGATTCACGATGTCTTAATTCATCAGCGTTTCAAGTGGTTCAAGAATACTAAAAACAAATATTTGATAGGTTTACGCAAAGCGCATAAAGTACACCATAAACATTTGGGCAAAGAAGATGGAGAATGTTTCGGGATGCTTTTTGTCCCTTTCAAATATTATAAAATGTAGCATAATTTGGGCGTTACCTTTTTAAAAAACATTTTTCTTGTTTTTTAAAAAGGTCGGGCTATCCGTTACAATCTTTATGTTTTTAAAGAAAAAACATAAAGGATTTTCACTACTATCCCTTACGCAGCTCCACTTGATCTAAAAAAAAACTCATGAAAGTATATTCAAAACAATCCGTTCAACATGTCAATGCCAGTATCGAGGAATGTTGGGCATTTTTTTCCAGTCCACGTAATTTGCAAAAGATTACACCCGAAACAATGGGATTTCAAATTACTGATTTTGATGAGAAAAACATGTATGCAGGTCAAATTATCCAGTACAAAGTTTCACCGCTTTTAGGAATAAAATTACCCTGGGTTACTGAGATTACTATTGTAAAAGAGAATAGTTATTTTATAGACGAACAACGTTTTGGCCCTTATGCTTTATGGCATCACAAGCATTTTTTTGAGCCTACCGAAAATGGCGTAAAAATGACTGATTTAGTTCATTATGCTATTCCATTTGGTTTTATTGGCAGAATCGTAAATGCCTTAGTAGTTAAAAACAAACTCAAAGAAATTTTTGCCTACCGAGAGCAAAAAGTAAACGAAATTTTTAATTCAAAGTAATGGCTAAAACAGCAGTTTCTTTTTTTTGGTTCCGTCGTGATTTACGACTCGAAGATAATGTTGGTTTGTATCATGCGTTAAAATCAGAATTTCTAGTAATTCCATTATTTATTTTTGATGAAGCTATTCTGGATAGTTTGCCTAAAGACGATGCCAGAGTTGGATTTATTCATGAATCGCTTTCGGAAATCAATTCTGAGCTTAATAAAATAGGCAGTTCGCTTTTAATAAAAAAAGGACAAACTCAGGAAGTTTGGAAAAAGCTTATTGAAGAATTTGATGTAAAAGAAGTTTTTTTCAATAAAGATTACGAACCTTTTGCCATTCAGCGAGATGAAGCCATTTGTCAATTATTAGAAACCAATAAAAGCATTACGTATTCTTTTAAAGATCAGGTTTTATTCGAAGAAAACGAAATAACAAAAGCCGATGGTTTACCGTACACGGTTTATACGCCTTATAAAAATAAATGGCTAGAAAAGTACCATCAAAACTTACCAATTTTAGAATTTGATTCTTCCGCTTTATTTTCTAATTTTTATAAAAGTCAGTTTGTTTTTCCTTCATTGGAACAAATTTGTTTTGTAGCAAGTAGCATAAAAGTAAAACCCTATACTTTTGATGCTTTGTCCAATTATCAGGATACCCGTGATTTTCCAGCGGTTGATTCCACTTCTTACCTTTCGCCTCATTTGCGTTTTGGAACGGTAAGTATTCGAAAAATGATTGGTTTTGCAGCTAAAACCAATGCCGTTTTTTTAAGCGAATTGATTTGGAGAGAGTTTTTTATGCAAATTTTGTATCATTTTCCTAAAGTGGTAACACATAATTTCAAATCGGCTTATGATGGAATCCAGTGGCGCAATAACGAAGAAGATTTCAAACGCTGGTGTACCGGAACTACAGGTTACCCCATGGTTGATGCGGGAATGCGCCAACTTAACGAAACGGGGTACATACACAATCGTGTCCGAATGGTGGTTGCGAGTTTTTTATGCAAACATTTATTAATTCAGTGGCAATGGGGCGAAGCTTATTTTGCCGAGAAATTATTGGATTATGATTTGTCAGGATTCCGGAATTTGATTTGGGTTATGGTGAACCAATGGTCGATCATGCGATGGCGAGAGATAGAGCGGTTGCGACTTACAAGGCTGGGATTTTGAAATAAATGTTTTACGATATAGTTTTAAACCATTAAGGAAATTAAGAAAAAACTTAACGAACCTTAAATCCCTTAATGGTTTAATTTTTTTGCTGAATTAGTTTTGTATTTGCTAAAAAATCAGCGAATCAATTTTCGCAGCATTCCCTTAAAAATAAACCCGTGAAACGGTAAAACAGAATACCAGTATAATTTTCCCCAAATCCCTCTTGGTCTAAAAGTTGCCGATTGATACAGCGTATTTCCAATGATTTTGAATTCGAGCCAGGCTTCACCAGGCAATTTCATTTCGGCAAAAAGGACTAATTTTCCATTCTCTTTATCGGCATACAAAACCCGCCAAAAATCCAATACATCGCCAGAATGGATACTATGTTTGTTGGTTCGTCCTCGTCTTAATCCTACGCCGCCAAATAATTTGTCGATAAAACCTCTGATATTCCATAGCCAATCCCCATAATACCAGCCGATTTCGCCACCAATAGACCAGATGCGTTCAATAGTAAAATCCCGATTCACGATTTCCATTTTTCGTCGGTCAATGAAGCAATCCTTTTTAGGAACTTTTAGGTATTCCGAAATATTGTTGTTAAATCGTCCACTTACCAAGGAATCTTTCCAGCTCGAAGCGACTTGATCTTCCTCTACTTTTATCAAAGCCCGTGACAAGGCTTGCTCATAAGTCATGGGGTGAACTTGTAACAACTCATTGATTTTTGAATCCCTGCAAATCACTTCCACTTTCATGCTGCTGACCAATGCAGTAGCGAGTTTGTATGAAGTTGAGGTCACAAAATACAACCAATAAGATGATAATTTGGGAGTCATTACAGGAATCGTAAAAATCCATCTTTTCAGGTTTTTAGCTTTGGCAAAACCCAATAACATTTCTTTGTACGTCAGAATATCAGGACCACCAATATCAAAACTCTGATGATAGGTAAGGGGATTCAATAAGGATTTGGTCAGGAATTCCAATACGTCCGTTATAGCAATGGGCTGGCATTTGGTATTGAGCCATTTTGGGGTAATCATCACTGGAAGTTTGTTGACTAAATCCCGAATAATTTCAAAAGAAGCACTTCCGGAACCTACAATAATTCCAGCTCTTAAAGTCGTGGTGGCGTATTTCCCTGAATTCAAAATAGTCTCAACGGCTTTTCGGGAAGATAAATGTTTGGAGAGCGATTGGTCGTTTACAATTCCGCTTAAATAAATGACTTGTTTGGTAGTAGTTTGATTGACTCTTTCGACAAAATTTTTAGCCGAAAGACTTTCTAATTCATCATAATTGGAAGCTGCTCCCGACATGGAATGTATCAGATAGTAGGCCGCATCAATGTCGTTTGGGATGGCATTTAAACTCTCCTGATTCAGGAAATCGACTTCTATAGCGCTGACGTTATTTTCAAATTCTTTCGGGCAATAAAACCGGTTTTTATCTCTTACGCAACAAATGACCTCGTGTCCCTGCGCTACCAAAATAGGCAGGAGCCGTTTCCCGATGTAACCTGTTGCGCCTGTTAAGAGAATTTTCATGTTTTTTTTAATTTAAATTAGCTTAATTTATTAGAAACTAAGCTGATAAACTCTTTTCTGGTTTTGTCTTTTTCAAAAGCACCGGTGAAAGAAGAAGTAGTGGTAACGGAATTTTGTTTTTGAATTCCTCGCATTTGCATGCACATGTGTTGTGCTTCAATAACAACAGCAACTCCAAGCGGATTCAAGGCTTCCTGAATACAGTTT
>NCET01000031.1:0-6462 GCA_002280815.1 Flavobacteriales bacterium 32-34-25
TTGAACAACTATAGTGGGAGAAATGGTAACAATTAATAATACCAGAATCAATCCAAAAATTCCAGAAGCTTTTAATGCCTGAACTTGAGAAACATATTTGGGGATAAGGGTAATTCCTAGAATATATCCAACTACCATGGCAGTCATAGTAAATGAAGTTAGTTTCAAATAAAAATTACCATCTTCTCCATAAACGCCTAATTGTTTTCCTAATCCACCAATAGAATCTCCCGCTAAAACTTCGGCAGAGAGATACAGCATTAAGGTAATTACTCCTAAAACCAATTGCGGAAATTTAAAAGCATTTAGAATTTGCTTGAAAATACTCATGTGGGCTACATTTTCATCTTCGTCTAAATCAATTTCTGGTAGAGGAGAAAATCGTACCAATAGCGCTAGAATAAGAATTACAGCTCCCATATAAATATAAGGCGTTTGTAATTTTAGTGCCAATGTGTCTAAAGCTATTGATCTGGAAACACTATCAAGAGCGGCAATCTTTTCGGCAGTGTAATCCTGCATATTCGATAATACTAAAGCAGTAAGAACCAAAGGAGCTATGAAACCTGCTAATTTATTGGCAATTCCTAATACACTAATTCTGGCTGCGGCGCTTTCGCGAGGACCAATAACGACTACATAAGGATTTGCAGCTGTCTGTAAAATAGCCAAACCAGTTCCCATAATGAATAAAGCGATGAGGAACAGATAAAAAGTACGAGTTTCGGCAGCGGGATAAAACATAAATGCTCCAAAAGCAATAGTAATTAGACCTAAAGAAATTCCGTTTTTATAACCTACTTTTTCTATTACCCAAGAGGATGGAATTGCCATTACAAAATAAGCGATGTAAAAAGCAAAGGTTACAAAATAAGCCTGTGAGGATGATAATTCGCAAGCCAATTCGAAGAAAGGAATTAGCGGTCCATTCAACCAGGTTACGAATCCCAATATAAAAAATAAGCTGGTTAAAATAACCATTGGAATAAAAACAGTACTTGGACTTTTTTCTAATACACTTTTAGTTTGTGTCATTTTGTTGTAATTATTTATAAAATTTTATTTTAATAACTCTTGATGATAAAACAAATGGTTACTCCCAAAGAAATTCACTAATTACTTATGCTGTTATTATTTAGTAACCGTTTTCGTTTCAAAAACATGCTTAGCATAATTTAACTCCATAGCTTCATAACGGTCTTTCATTTTATTTAAACGAAATTTAAAATCTTTCCAGTTCTTATTCTCTTTTTGAGTCCAGACTACTTCTGACAAAGCTGACATTCTTGGTAAAATCATGTATTCTATAAGACTGGTACTACCTAAGTATTCAGTCCAGACATTTCCTTGAGCACCAAGAACATATTTTTTTTCCTCATTACTTAAATCATTAGGTGTTGGATCATATTCATATACTTTTTCAACAGATATGTATCCTCCAATAGTTAGAGGCTCTTTAGCTTGTTCTTCTTTATCCACCTGATACTTATCAAAATAACAATGAGTACCTGGAGTCATAATTACATTATGGTGTTGTTTAGCTGCTTCAATTCCTCCTTTTTCACCTCTCCAAGACATTACTGTTGCATTAGGAGCTAAACCTCCTTCTAGAATTTCATCCCAACCAATAATTTTTTTGCCTTTAGCATTCAAGTGTTTTTCCATACGTTGGATGAAATAACTCTGCAATTCATGTTCGTCTGATAGATTATTGTCTTTCATCCTTTTTTGACAGGCAGGACAACGTTTCCAATTGGATTTTGGACATTCATCACCTCCTATATGAATATACTCTGAAGGGAATAATGGAATAATTTCTGCTAGAACATCTTCTAAAAACCCAAAGGTTTTTTCATTTCCTGCACAGAATACATCATCAAAGACACCCCAAGTTTCCTGAACTATTTTTGGATTACCATTAGCTTGAAATTCTTTTCCAGCTTTCGACCCCATATTGTTTGTTACTACTGTTGGTTCATTTGGAAAACAGCTTAAAAAGGGATACGAAGCTATTGCAGCACTTGCGTGACCTGGCAACTCTATTTCCGGAATGACAGTAACATGCCTTTGGGCAGCATAATTTACAATTTCTTTTACTTCTTCCTGAGTATAATAGCCCCCATATTCCGTTTCATCATTACCCGTTTCTTTATGTAAACGTCCAATAATTGTCCCATATCTCTTAGATCCTATCTGGGTCAGTTTTGGATATTTTTTTATTTCTATTCTCCATCCTTGATCATCTGTTAAATGCCAATGCAGCGTATTCATTTTGTGCATAGCAATTAAATCAATATATTTTTTAACAAAATCCACAGGAAACATATGCCTTGTTACATCTAAGTGCATTCCTCTATAAGGAAACCTTGGGTTATCTTTAATAGTAACTGCAGGTATAGTTAAAGGATTTGTTCCGGATTCAAATGAAACTGGCAATAACTGTCTTAATGTTTGAATACCGTAAAAGACCCCCTTAGCCGTTTTACCGGAAATAAGAACTTTATTATTTGTTACTGAAAGCCAATAGCCTTCATCTTCCTTTATATCATTATCTATTCTCAATTCAATGTTCCCATTACTTGAAGTATCAAAAGGAACATCAATTTTTGCAACATGACTTAATAGAGACGATAGATATAGTCCTTCATTTTTTAAATCAGAAGTGGCCGAAATTTTAGTCTTAGCTGTTATTAAAAATTTCCCTTTAGCAATTTCCAATGATTCTGGTTTTGGGATTATCTGATAATCGGATTCTGGATTTTGGAAACCTTTATAAGGGTTAGTACAAGAAAAAGATAGAATGCAGATGAGTAAAAATAGATGTATTTTCATTTTTAATTATTTGTCAATTTATTTAATGTTTAGCTTTTTTAAATTTATGAAGAACCTTATTAGTCAATAACTTTCCAAACCTTTACATAATCAACTGCCATTTCATACGGAAAGCCTTCTGTTGAAGTCACAAATCCAGGCCAAAATTCAACTCCAGATTGTCCTTTATCTGCACTGGCATAATTCAGAATAATGTAATAATCAGTTTCAAAAGGCCAGCGTTTAGCATAATCACCTTTTGATTCGTGAACCATTGTCAATTGATTATTAACATAGAATTCTATTCTATTAGGTAATTTCACTACACTATAGGTATTGTATTCCGCAGTGGAAATTAAAGGAAAAGGTTTTTTTTCAGTTGATATACGCTTAGATTCACCATTAGTTTGATGCACTGCTTGGTGTACAAAATTATCTGAATTGAGTTGTTCCATGATATCAATTTCTCCAGCATCCGGCCAACCTGAATATATTTCGTTTTGAGGCATTAACCATATAGCGGGCCAGCCTCCTTGACCAAACCTATTGAACTTGGCTCTAACTTCAATTTTACCATATTTAAAACTGAATTTGTTTTTGGTGAATATCGCTCCCGTTTCAGGAAGATCAGTTTTAGAGTTCCAACGAGCTCTTAGAAATAGATTACCATTTTTTACTTCGGCTAGATCCTTATCATCAGTCACATATTTATTCCATGGTGATTTTCTGTTTTCCAATGGATAACAACTCCAAAATTGTGTATCATAAGCATTACCATTGAAATTATCTTCGAATAGTAATTCATAATTAATCTGTTGGTTATCTTTTATTTTTTTACGGACTAAACATGATGTAAACACGAAAAAAACAAGCGTTATACTAAGTATATAATTGTATTTTTTTTTCATACCTCTAATTAAACTTTATAAATTAATCTTTACTATTTCTAATCTTATCTAGATCCTTTATTGTAAACCTGTTTTTTTTAATCCAATAATATGATTTTATAAAAACATAAACTTTAATACTCCAAAATTAAATGGTTACTTCAGTAGAAACTGTATTTTGATGGTTACAAATAAGTTACTTTACAACTACATTTAAGTTACATTATTAAAAAAACATAAAATAATCAATTGAAAAACAACAAATTAAAACAAAAACAAGAATTACATATAATTCATTATAATTAGGTAAAAGCAAAAAAACTGATAGTACATAATCACAAAACGGAGTCTACTTATCAAAGTAAAAAAGCACTATCAAAAATTGATTAATAATAAATTTAATCGTGTTTTGTTACAAAAATTAATATCCTCCCCTTTTTATATCCAATAACGTTACCTAATGCTATCTAGGTCTTACTTTGCAACTTTAAGACGCTATTAACAACTGTTCTTGCTTTCATACTAAAAACAATAAAAATATCTCACTCAATGGATCTTATTTTGATATTCTTTGTAATGAAAGTATCATTTAGCTATAAATTAAAAAAGTCAGCAAAAAAATGGGGTAAATGATACCCCATCTTCTTACTAACTCACCAAAAAACAAATTAATTTATTTCACACTAAACAATACAAATACTAAATCATGACATAAAAAACTAATTCAAAAAAACAATCATCAGCGGTTTGTAATGATAGATTAATCTTCTGATAATTCTTCATTTACCACTTTCATCAATGACAAATTATTTGTAGATGACACATCTGTGGCTAAATCCCAACTCATCATTCCTAAATAGCCCATATTCTTAACAAATTGAGCTTTTTTCCTGATTGTGCTTTGCCCATTAAAAATAAAGGTTTTACCATTATAAGTTACCTGATCAAGATCGGGTGATGTTATTAATCCTGCATTTACGAACGAAAAATAAGCTTCAGTGCCTTTATTTCCATTACTCTCTGCTCCATAAAAAGGAACTCCTAAAACCAATTTATTGACCGGAATTCCATAATCAACAACTACTCCTGTATAGCTTACAAAAGCATCATAAGGAAATAGCGTTGGCTGTGGGCCATAATGTTGCATCGAAATAAAATCTACAGCATCAATTGCCTGTTTTGTTATCTTATATGAAAAAGGATGTAAGGATACCGAAAAAGTAACTTTTGGCGAGGCTGATTTTAATTTATTAGCCATTTCAACAATAGCACTACTATAGTTGTTGTACTCCGTTTCTGTTGTACTCCACTCAAAATCAAAATCCACACCATCCAAATCGTTCTCAGATATAAAATTAGAAACATTATTTACAAAAGCTGTTCTAGCACTTGGATTTGAAAATACCGTTTTCCAGTCTCCCCCTGTAATACCCAGTCTTAATTTTATATCTTTTCCCTGAATTGTTGAACGAATATCTTTGTAAATAGACTTCCATGACTGTGAATCTTCCCCCATATTAGATGCACTATTATACTTCCAATATGATAGTGTTTTTGTTGAATTCCAATCGGTATTTCTTAGTTTAATTCCATTATTTTTATAATTAACTAATGCTGAACTTGTTAAATACAAACTATTTAAAAATGTTTCATCCATTTTACCGTCTATATCAACACCAATATGAAAAGGGGCCTTCATATAAGAAACGCTTGTCGGGAAATCTGACGGTGTATTAACTGCTGTTAGTTTAACACCATCAACATAAGCGGTAACTCGATCACTTACAGCGTTATTACCATTATAAGCTAAAGCAAAATGATGCCATCCTCCTAATGCCAATCCAGTTGCTGGGACGCTAACAATCTTACCATCACTATTAAATTCCAAAACACCATTAGTAGCACCCATTTTACAATATAAAATATTCCCAATAGTATTCTCCTTTTTAAAAATATAAGCGCCAGGAGTCCAAGTATCTAAATACAACCACGTTCCAAATGTGAATTGTTTATAACTACCATCAGATTCAAAAGACTTGACATTATTTATCAAATCTAATCCTGCATTCATATCTGAACCTGCTCCTCCAAAATCAGCAACACCATTTCTACCTTCAAAACTACTCAAATAACTAACATTCGAAAAACTAGCTTGACTATCTGGCAAATCACAATAGATGCTACCATCCGAATAGGGTCTGAAAGCAATCATAATCAAATCATTATTAGCCATTAATGATTCATTTGAAACTCGACTAGATTCATAAAAATTATATCTTATATAAGAACTAATTACTTTTTTTTTCCCTGTATTTGTTACAGGATCAGGAACAGGATCAGGATTAAGGCTAGAATCAACATGGTCTGCTCCACATGAGGATAAAAGCATACTTACCGCAAAACAAAAGCTTAACATAAATTTGTTTAAATTCATTTTTTTTTATTTTAATTATTACGACACATTTATATCCTTTTCTAGACCTACTAAGAACCTCCAGCAACAAACTAGAATGATTCAAAATATGCGAATATTAATGATTAAACGAAATTAGACGATAGTTTAAAATGCGAACTAAATCAAGGGATTACATTTAAGTTACATATCATTTACATTAAGGTTACTTTCACAGTTTAGCCAACATAATAAATCATTAACTAAAAAAAACACATACATACCCATTGTATTCAATAAGTAATTAATTAGACCTTTTTTTCTAAGTATTAAAAATTTTAATTTGTTTTTTCTAAGTGTAATAAAACGGTA
>NCET01000031.1:6523-26854 GCA_002280815.1 Flavobacteriales bacterium 32-34-25
GATAGAAATTAAGTTAATTAACGCTGTTTAATTGATAAAAAAAAGACCAATTTTGAAATTCAAAATTGGTCTTTTTTTTATAATTCTTATACCTCTAACTCAATTATTAGTCATTCAATTCGTATTGAAAAGATTATAAATTTTCTATATTACTGCTGTCTTTACCAATATACTGTGTAATCATTTTAATCAATCAACAGATATGTCCAACATAAACTGTTTCACAGATTTATCATTTGGTATATCTAATTTTTTTCTCAATCGATGTCTTGCCACTTTTACAGAAGTTAAAGAAATTCCAAAAAGTGTGGCCATGTGCTGGGAAGAAAAATCAATTAAAATTAAGGCGCATAATCGCACTTCACGCTCACTTAATGAAGGGTATTGTTGTTTTAACGTTTTTACAAATGTAGGATGTACTTGATTGAATAAAGTATAAAAACTTTCCCAATCTGCATCAAGTATAAAACTATCATTTATGTGATCAACTATGTCCTCTAAACTCTTAATATCTATAGTCTTATTTTTTAATTCCTTTTTAAGCTTATCCTTTATATCAGTAAGCAAATTATTTTTATGCATGGTCCGCAAAGTATTATTAGTAAGCTCATCAATTTTAAAGTGTAATTCATCTTCTAATTTTTTTTGTTTTAAAACTTGATTTTGTTTCTCAATTTCTAACATAGAAATTTTATTTTGAGATATTTTTTGTTCTTGTTGTTTTACCTCAATAGTTTTCAAATCAAGGAGACTCTGAAGCTTTTCTTTTTGTTTTTTGATTGAAGACGTCCTTAATCGATACACCAATCTAAGTAATAAAATGAATCCAATAAACATCAAAAATTTCACTGTAGGTCTTTGCCAAAAAGTAGGTTCTATAATTACATGCAGTGTAGTATATTGATCATTCCATAATTGCGGATTATTAGTAGCTCTAACTCTCAAATCATATTCACCAGGAGCCAGATTTGAGAAAGATATTTTATTTTGAGTCCCTAAATTTTGCCAATTCTCATTTAATCCAACCATTAAATACTGGAAATTAATACTGCTTTTTGAATACAATTCTGAAGACGAAAAATTTATATTCAATAATTTACTATCTGGCTCTATAACGACTGTATCATTTGCAAATTCAGAAAAAGGATATTCTAATTCATTTTTTCCATTAATTCCTTTAACGGAAGTAAAGAAAACGTGCGGAAAATAATTTATGTATTTCAAATTTTCAGGTTGGAAATAAGAAAACCCAAAAACTCCAGCCATTATTATTCTACCTTTAGAATCTATACTCGCGGCACCACCGTTAAAAGAAGATATTCCATCGCTAATTCCGAAATTAGTAATTTTATTTTTTAAGTCTATTTTTGTTAGCCCTATATTGGTACTAAGCCAAATGTTATTTTGCTTATCCTTTAAAATCCCACGTATGATAGCCCCTTTAATTTTATCTTCATTGATTAACCTTTCAAACTTCCCCGTATTTTTTACATACTTATTCAATCCCTCTCCATAAGTACTTATTAAGATTGAATGATCGTACATTTCGCCAATTGATAATATATTATTACTACTCAAAGAATTAACATCATTACTATTATGCCTGTAACTACTTTTTACAAAACCATTAGCTCTCTTTTCATACTTAAAAAGACCATCGGTAGTTCCAATCCACATAACTCCTTCCAAATCTTTATACAGGCAACTTACCTGATTTGAATGTAAACTGGACTTTGTATTAAGTTGAATTTCATTGATTAATTTCAATTCTTTACTATAGATACTGATTCCTTTTCGATGTCCTATCCATATATTTTCATCATTGTCTTCCGCTATTGCAAAAACACCTTTTAATTCATTAGCATGAGGTAAGTTTAGAAATGTATTGCTTTTTAAATCATAAGTATTAACACCTTCTCTAAGGGTACCAACCCAAAGTCTTTTGTTTTTATCCTCAAAAAGAGAAAGAACAATATTTCCTTTAAATCCATCTGATCCTTTATCCGAAAATACCGTTAATGTTTTTGTTTTTGGGTTGTATCTGCGAAGTCCGGTTCTTCCTGCTGATAACCAAATATTATTAAAACTATCTTCGATTACTCTTGATCCTTGGGGATCTTCGATTAAAAAATTAAAGTTTTTAGCTGGAATATTTTCTATTTTATAATTATTGCGAAAAACAGATATTCCACCATGCACAGTTCCTAATAAGATTACTCCATTTAGCCCAGGCTGTATGTCAATAACGGAATTATCAGCTAAAGAAAATTCATTCCCGAAGTCATACATATAGTAATTAAAAGTTTTTTTATCCTGAACATATAAATTAAGTCCTCCACCATCAGTGCCTATCCAGACATTTTTACCTTGAGCATAAACTTTTGTTACTACATTATTATTAATACTTTGCTTTGCTCTACTTTCATCTTTAGAAAAATGTTTAATACTACTATTTTTAATATTATACTGGTATAAACCATTACCATTTGTTGCTATCCATAGGTTACCAAAACCATCGATAGCCATGTCATTTATGTATGAAGTGTTTCCAGAATTTGCAAAATATGTTTTTTTAACAACACCATTTTCAAGACATAACACTTCCCCTTTATCTGTGCTAAACCAAAATCTAGAATTAGAATCTTTTACTATTTTGGTGACATACCCATCAATTTTTTGTTTATCTAAAATGGTAATTGAATTATTGATAATCTGTCCATTCTTACCAACTTTTAACTTTACCAAAAAATTTTTATTACCGCCTATTATAAGTTCATTTCCTTTCGTGTAAGTAAGACACAAAACATTAGAATTAAATAAACCATTAACCTTTTCTACATTACATCTGACTTTTACAAATTCATCTTTCTTCTTATCCAAAACATAAAGTCCATACTCTGTAGCAACCCAAACATTTTCATATACATCTTCGACGAACTGATTGATATTATTATTTTGAGCTACATGATACATTTTAGTTGTTTCTCCATCAAATCGATTTATGGCAATTTGATTGCCTACCCAAAGTACTCCATTGGAATCCTGCATTACGGCAGTAACCCTATTTGAAGTTAAGCCATGCTGAGAAGTAATACGCTTAAACCTTAAAACATTTGTCTGAGAATATAAAGTAGTTAGTTGTATAAGAAATATACAAAATACCCAAATTGTTAACCTTAGTTGTAATACCATAACTTAGTTTTTTATAACACTTATTGACTGTAAAATATACACATAAGAAAAATAGATGTAACCTTAAAGTTCTACACATGTAACCTCTATGTAGTCCTGCAATATTAACAATTATTTAATAAATACTATAGATTTGTAGAAATTCTTTTTACAGATTATAAACTCTCTAATAAAAATTTAAAACAAATGAATAGTATTTCAAATAGTTTAAGTATCACTTTAAAAACAACAAGAAAAAAAATCTTTACTCACAGAAAAGTAAGTTTAGGTCTTTTCTCTTTACTTACTATAGCATGCTCTGTGAGTAAAAATCCAGAGATTAAAACTCAAAAACCCAATATAGTTTTTATCATGTCAGATGATCATGCTTATCAAGCTATCAGTGCCTACGATAATAAACTAATACAAACTCCAAATATAGATCGGATTGCAAAAGAAGGTATGCTATTCACTAATGCCTGTGTTACAAATTCTATATGTGCTCCGTCAAGAGCAGTTATTCTAACAGGAAAACACAGCCATTTAAATGGAAAAATAGACAACCTAAGTGAGTTTGACACAACTAATGTTACTTTTCCACAATTATTACAAAAAGCTGGTTATCAAACAGCCATGTTTGGAAAACTACATTTTGGAAATAATCCTAAAGGATTTGATGAATTTAAAATTTTACCCGATCAAGGCGATTATTACAATCCTGAATTTATAACTCAAAAAGGAGATACTATAATTACTGGTTATGTTACCAATATTACAACTGATTTAACATTAGACTGGTTAGAGCATCGTCGTGATAAAACCAAACCTTTCTTACTCATGTACTTACATAAAGCACCACACCGACCATGGCTGCCAGAAGAAAAGTATTACAAGGAATTTACTAAAAGAAAATTCCCTTTACCTGAAACATTATTTGATGATTATAGCACCCGCTCAAGTGCAGCAAAATCTGCAGAAATGAACATTCTAAAGGATATGCTTTTAACCTACGACAATAAAATAGAAGATGCAGTTCTAGACAGCTTGAATATTAAGGAACGACACCTGCATTCAGGACTGAATAGAATGAACAAAGAGCAACGTTTAGCTTGGGATGCGGTATACAAACCAATCAACGAGGAGTTTTTAAAAAAATATCCTACAATGAGTACTAAAGAACTTACGGAATGGAAATTTCAACGTTACATGCAGGATTATCTTGCAACTATTACATCCGTTGATGATAATGTAGGTAGATTATTAGATTATTTAGATAACGAAAAACTTTCTGAAAACACAGTTATTGTATACACTTCTGATCAAGGTTTTTATCTAGGAGAACACGGTTGGTTTGACAAACGTTTTATGTACAATGAATCATTTAAAACCCCTCTCTTAATAAAATGGCCTAATAAAATAACTCCTGGTACTACTGAAGACGAAATGGTTCAAAATCTGGATTTCGCGCAAACATTCATGGAAATGGCTGGAGTTAATGCTCCTAATGCTATGCAGGGAAAAAGTTTAGTGCCTTTACTTTTAGGTAAAAAAGAAAAATGGGACAGAGACGCTGTATATTATCATTATTACGAATACCCTGCAGAGCACGCCGTTAAAAGACATTATGGTATTGCTACTAAAGAATATAAATTGATCCATTTTTACTATGATATTGATGCATGGGAATTATATGATAGAGAAAAAGACCCTAACGAACTCCATAACATTTATAATGACCCAGCTTATAAAGATGAAGTTGAAATGATGAAAGAAAAACTAAAAGAATTAAGAAAGAAATATAAAGATTCTGAAACATTAGACAACTACTATATTCAGATTTATAAAAATCGAAAAGCAGCAAAAACTACAGGTCATACTGAAAATATTGAATAACAAATAATTTTATATTAACTAACAAAAAATTTATGAAGAACAAACCAAACAAAAAATGAAGACAAAACACATAGATTGTGAACGTCTGATAATCAAGCAATATTGAATATTCAAATCGATTTCAAATAATCAAATACAATTAATTTTTTATACTAACTTAAAAACCAAACTTATGAGCAAAAGAATTTTGATATTATCATTTCTTTTTATAATTATGGCTAACAGTAATCTGTTAGCACAAATAAAAATGGTAACTGGGACGGTTACAGATGATAAAGGCTCGCCAATACCTGGCGTAAATATAACAATTAAAAAAACCACAAAAGGCACAACATCAGATTTAGACGGAAAATACAAATTAGCAGTCAACACAGGAGATGTGTTGGTTTTTGGATACTTGGGTTTTAATAATGAAGAAAAAACTGTTGGTGCACAAGAGACAATAAATATAAAACTAAAAGAAGATTTGCAAAAATTAAACGAAGTTGTTGTAATAGGATATGGTTCTGCACGTAAAAAAGACCTTACTGGTGCAGTTGTTTCCTTTAAACCAACTCGAGATGAGGCTGCAATTGCTACTTCAATTGATGATTTGCTACAAGGTAAGGCAGCTGGTGTTGCAGTATCTACAGGAGGTTCAACACCTGGTTCAGCTGGTTCAGTAACTATTCGTGGGGCAAACTCCCTTCAAGGAGATAGCCAGCCTTTATATGTAATTGATAATGTACCTCAATCCTCAACAGGACAAACCATGCGCAATTCATCAGGGGATTATCTACCTCCACTAGATCCAATGGCTGGAATAAACCCAAATGACATTGAAGACATACAAATATTGAAAGATGCCTCTGCAACGGCTATCTATGGCTCACGTGGTGCTAATGGTGTTATTTTAATTACTACCAAAAAAGGTAAAGCTGGTAAACCAACAATTCGTGTGAGTGTAAATTACTCTATGGCAGAAGCAACAAAATTTATAGACCTTATGAATCTTAATGAATATGCAAACTTCTGGAACACTAAGTATCCAAGCGACCAACGATTTATTTTCAATGGAAATCAAATAAGCTATAAATATAATGGAACAGACGAAAATGGAGCAACTGTAAGTAAGCAAATTCCAATTAACAATAGAAATTGGCAAAAAGAAATAACAAGAGCTTCTTTATCTTCAGATTATAATTTGAATATTAATGGAGGATCTAAAGATACAAAATATAGTTTTTCTACTTCTTTTAAAGACATAGAAGGTATTGTTAAAAATACAGGTTTAAAACACGGTGATTTTCGCTTAAATTTAAATACCACTATCTCAGATAAACTATCATTAGGTTTTCAACTTAGTGGATTTATCAGAAAAAACAACATGATGTCTGGAGGAAATAGCACAGGAAGAGCTTCTGGAGCCATTATACCTACAGCTCTAAACACCGCTCCTTATCTAAGACCTACAGATGATGTAACTTTTGCAGCAGATGTAGATAGTAGAGGTTCAGTATTAAGCTGGCTTACAGATTATGATGACATTTCTAATGAATATCGCTTTTCTGCAGCTTTTGATGCTAATTACAAAATTTCTAAGGACTTAAAATATACCTTTAGAACTGGAGGTAATTTAAATAATGTAGAGCGCGCAAACTGGTATGGTTTATCTTTATATAATGGTTTTGTAAATAATGGTTATTTAAGCGAAAACAGACTCAAACGCAACAATTATAATGTCGAAAACCTTTTATTCTATAACAAATCTTTTGGAGTTGTAAATATTGATGCTACTGCGGGTGTAACTTATGATGCCTATACCTTTACAAATACAGGTGCAATAGGAAGAGGTTTTGCTTACACGAACTTACGTACTAATGGAATACACACTGCTTCCAATATGGTTATTCAGGCTCCTGGTCAAAGCGACTATCAATTACTATCCTACCTGACCCGATTGAACACCTCATTTTATGATGGAAAATATATTATTACTGCTACAATGCGTGCAGATGGAACCAGTAAATTTAGTGAACAAAACAGATGGGCTTATTTTCCTTCTTTTGCTGTAGCATGGAACATAGCACAAGAGAACTTTATAGAAAAAAACGCCAGTTGGTTATCTCAATTTAAGTTTCGTGCAGGTTATGGAGAAACAGGAAGCCAAAATGTGGGACCATACTCCAGCATATTTGGTTACGGTACCGTAGGCCAAGGATATGCATCAGTAGCAGGATCCTTAATACAAGGTTTAGGTGTAAGTGGTATTAGTAACCCTAATTTAAAATGGGAAAGTACCGAATCTATCAATGGAGGAGTTGACTTTGGTTTCTTTAACAATAGAATTTCTGGATCGGTAGATATGTATAACAAAACTACGAAAGATTTACTGGTAAATATTCCATTACCATCATCTACATCTTTTGCTTCATTAACAGTTAACAGAGGAGAAGTTCAAAACAAAGGGGTTGAAGCATCATTAAATATAGATGTTATTCGTAATAAAGATTTTAAATGGAATATTGGCGGAAATATTGCATTTAACAAATCTACTATTAATAAAATCGGTAGTACATCAGTAACTGGTGATAAATCATCTTTCTTTGGTAGTTTTGCAGGAGATCATTTTGGATCACCAAATGTCTTTATTGAAGGTGAAGCCCCTGGACTTTTCTACGGTTTTAAAACAGATGGTATTGTACAACAAACAGATACTTATGCAGTAGGTGCTCCTTTTGGAAGTTCAGCGGCTCCTGGAAATCTTAAAGTAGTAGATGTAAATGGGGATGGTGTTGTAAATCTAGCTGATAAAACCATTATTGGTGATCCAAATCCTAATTACACTTATGGATTCCAGACAAGTGTTAACTATAAGCAATTACGATTCAAAGCTTCGTTTTCAGGTGTACAAGGTGGAGATATTTTTAATTCAAA
Source organism: Flavobacteriales bacterium 32-34-25 (assembly GCA_002280815.1). Classification (GTDB taxonomy): domain Bacteria; phylum Bacteroidota; class Bacteroidia; order Flavobacteriales; family Flavobacteriaceae; genus Flavobacterium. Next base: position 14,504 of record NCET01000031.1, read on the forward strand.
CAACCGTTACATTAATTTAGCAAGTTCTCAAAATGGGGACAGAAACATGAATCCTGCAGCCATAGCAAATGCTTGGACAGCTACAAACCCTTCAAATGAATATCCTTCCATTTTTAGTAATGTAGTAAATGGACAGATCTATGACCGTTATCTTGAAGATGGTAGCTATTTAAGATGTACCGATATTACTTTAGGATATACTTTCACACAACAGATTGTTAGCAAATTAGGATTAAGCAGTGTAGATCTATTTGCTTCTGCAAAAAATCCTTTCACAATAAGTAACTATAGCGGTTATGACCCTACGAGCAGATCTAACAACTTTGACCCACTAAGCAGAGGATTAGATATTTATTCTTTCCCAGTGCAAAGACAAATTATCCTAGGTGTAAATTTAACGTTTTAATAATTTAAGTTATGAAAATAAAAATCAATATAATTAGTTTAATGGTTGTTTTAATATCAATCATTACCACGTCCTGTTCTTTAGAAGAAGATCCTAAATATAATTTTAATTCGGCAACTGTTTTTAACGATCAAAAAACTGCAGAGGCTGTTATAATGCAAAATTATGGTTGGTTAGGAAATGCAAACCTTTATGGTCAATTTTTACATGAAGGAACCATAAATAATGGTGTATACTGGGGAAGAAGTGATGGAGACCGTCTTCAAACTACGGGAAGATATGAAATCTATGCAGCAAATAGTACTGTAAGTGGCATTTGGACAGGATTCTACAAAGTTATTACAGAAAGTAATTACCTAATAAATGGAATGGCATCTTCTAGCCTTTCAGCAGACTATAAAACAAGAGCTTTAGCACATGCTCGATTTTTGAGAGGTTTTGCTTATTTCCAATTAGCCAATTTGTTTGGTAAAGCAGTTATATTAACAGAACCGCTTACAACAACTAACATACACAATCCTTTAAGCGAAAGATCACTAGTGTACGATCAAGCAGTTAGTGATTTAATATTTGCAGCAGAAAATTTGCCTCCAACTGAAAGTATGAGAGGTCTAGCTACAAAAGATGCGGCCAATGCCTTTGTTGCAAAATGCTATTGGATGATGGCAAACCATTCTCAAGCAGAAGGTAATGATGCAAAAGCATTATATACTTTAGCAAAAACCTATGGAGACAAAGCAATTGGAAAATTTGCTTTAGCCACAAAATTTGCTGATTTATGGGTGAATCATAGTAATTCTACAGAATCTATTTTCCAAATTAACTTTACTGATGCAGTAGGTATCAATCTACGTACTTCATTTAATTTTGGCCCTAGTAATGGTGTTAGAATTGCTGCGCTTCAGCCCTCATTTGGAAACATTAAAATTGACCGAGCATTCTATGACCTTCACCGTGGTACTTATCCTGACGACCCTCGTTTAGCATCCACTTACTTATCTAGATTTACAAATGCTGCAAATGGTCAAACCTCACTTGCTTACCCTTTATTCAATAATACTGCTGCTGGTGGTACTAATGCAGTGCCTGTTGTCTATGATATGTTTCAATCTGCACCACGTAAAGCTGGAAGTACAGCTACTAATCCAGATTATGATTTTGCTTCTACTGCAATTCCAAACAATATTAGAAATACCTGGAACAACACTACAGCCAATGAGAAAAACTTAAATCCGTATAACAATAAGATGCTCTCTACTGTAATTGCTACTGCTCAGTATGATCCTAAAAACTTGATTATCTTTCGTTATGCAGATTTGCTTTTATTAATGGCTGATGTTGAAAATGAATTAGATAATAGCGGTCAGGCACTTATCTACTTAAACCAAGTATTAACACGTGCAAGAACTTCAGTTTCAGGAGCCATATATCCACTGGTTCAAACTACACTAAGTAAAGAAGCAATGCGTGATAAAATCTTTTTTGAGAGAATGTTTGAATTGGCTGGAGAACCAAATTTGTTTGAAGATGTTCGTCGAAGAGGAACAGAATACTTGAGAAAAGTTGTTGATTTACACAACAATAGTAAAAGTATCCAATACAGATACAATATTGAAGTTACTAATAATATTCTATCAGGAAATTTCAGGGATTATATCATTGATAACGGTGCAGTTGTTTCTGAAGATTTCTTAAAAAGAAATTTACTACTTCCTATTCCGTTAAATGAAATAAATACCAATGACAAAATAGAACCAGCGGATCAAAATTTTGGATATTAATTCAGTATTTAGATTCTAACAAAGTTTTGCCCCAATAAAACTTTTAAATTATTTAAATCGGGACAGGATTAATTCTGTTCCGATTTTTTTTTCTCTTTTTCATCTACTTAATTTTATTACATTCAATTATTAATAAAAAAGTAACATACAAAGCTCCAATTCTTTTGCTCGGATTGTGGTCTTTATATTTTTTAACGCATTATTATAATGATACAAGCCCGTGGCAGAATAAAATCCACAATCCTAAAAGAGATTGTCTCTAAAAAAAATTTGAAGCAGTCTCTTTTTTAGATACTGACCCACAAACAGGTGTAACTGTGAGCTCAGAAACCTACGAAAGAGCAATTATGGTTATTGAAGCATTTGAACTGATAGTTACTGAGAACGAATTAAAATGAAAAAAATGATTAAAATTGTATTAGGTTTATTAGCCAGTTTCAATTAAAAAACACCAGCTCTTCTTTTTGATTTTTTTTGACAAACACGTCTTTAAAAAACATTGTAAAAATAAAAATGACCGATAGTGAAAATCAAAATCGGTCATTTTTTATGTTTGTTTTACTCAAAAGCATCTTACTTCTGAATGTGCAAATTTTAAAATCTCCAACGGCATACTATCCACGATAAATGATCTTCAAATTCTAAAAACCGAGATTTTAATTTTGTCCTTACTCCTCCTAAAAAAGAAAAACAATTTTCATCTTGTTTTATTGAACTGACTTCGCTCTATTAAATTAGGTATTTGTTGTTTATTAATCTCTTTAAATAAAAAATTCTCACTATCAATAAACATAAATTTAGCTATCAAACTCATTGTAAAAACTATAAATTAGATACTTTTTCTTTTTCTCCAACCCATATTTATATTCTAATTCACTATATTGTAAACTACTATAAACAATGCTTTTCTTTTATAAAACATCATAGCGATTTCAACTCAAATATTTTTTCCATTAGCATCCATTTTTCTCCAGACTTTGCAAACGGCAGAGCTTGTTGAAACTTCCACATCAATTCTTCCCATTCCTGAACCTTAGGATTATTAGCATCCATTGTTGATTTTTTTTAACAGAAAAGATTAGTTTAGCAAAAAGTAGCTTAAATAGAGGGGTTTACACTGTTGGAAATCGTTGCAGGTAACGATTTAGTAATGGTGCTCATTGCATTCAATTTTACTCAATTTCCTTGTAAATCAGTAGCAAATATAATAAATCTATGTGATTTAAAACTCCTTTTCACAACCTAAACTATTATATTTTTTAGCAATTTGATGTTTGTTTTACCTTCATCGTTAGAAAAAATTTCTCCCCAGTGGGGTGAAACTGTGGAATTATTATCATTAAATGTTTGAAATTTTGTGAATTAATTAGACGTAAACCAAATTTAAAATTTGGCAAGCATCACAAAATTTACTAGGTATGAAATATTCTTTAGACAAAATCCTTTTAGAAATTCACAATAAGGAGGATAAGATTTTATCACAAAGCAAAAGATTGATTGATGAGCTTACGAAATGACCCTGTATCTTCAAGATCTTTTAGGTTCAGTTAAGAAATACCTTATTGAGGAAGGATTTAAAAACGATGAGGAAGAAATCCATTTTTTTCGTTCTATTAAACCCCAAATACTCGGTAAGCTGATTTATTATAATAAGATATATCGCATTGAAACCACTTGCCCTGTCAGTAACGGTAAAATGTATTATAATTATTTTTCTGGACAGTTGGCAAATCTTAAACGGGAATACACTGAACACCTCTGCAATTCGGATTTTTACAGATATTACCGCTCAGGACGGACAGACCGTGATGATACTTACTTCAAACGTGGAAACATTAACTACCACGATGGGCTTAACAGCATAGTATTTGAAATAGACCCGGAATTCTCGACTTTCTTCGATTATAAAACTGCAAGGATTATCTCCAATGAATTGCTCTACACTTATCTGCTCACAAAAATCAACCCCGATGAAGGTCCCGATGTGATATTGCAAAAGCCGGAAAGTTCCAAAGATATATTTTGGACCGACAGCAAAAATGCTATAATCGAATTGATATATGCCCTTTATGCTTCGGGTGTAATTTCTCACGGAAAAATCGGTATCCGAAAAATTAGTCTGATGTTTCAAATACTTTTCCGTATTCCTCTCGGCGACCTGCATCACGCTTTCCATAGAATGAAAACCCGAAGTGGTTCCAGAACTTCATTTTTAGACCAGCTTAAGTTTTCTCTTGAAGAATATATGGATAAAGACCTTTAGTTTAATTGAGCTATCATTTCAAAGCAGTACATCATCGTACTGCTTTTTTTTGCCCATATCAGCCAATTGGTAAAGTTTGCAAAATACTATTGTTAAACAATCAAAATCCCCTAAAAACCTTTACTGATAAGGCTTTCCCTAATTGTAAAAATTTTCAAAAAACCACCAAACCAATTGGCAAGGCTTGGCAGACAAACTCTGCCACTCTTTTCAACTTTGCATAGTAAACTTTAAAAGTTATGCAATGAAAATAATAACCATTGAAGAAGAAGCTTGGGATCAGCTAAACAATCGTATTACTGCTATCGCTGACTATCTGAAAAGATTGGAAGTGACCAATTATGATGACCTGTGGCTCAACAACCACGAGGTATGTCAATACCTGCACATTAGCGAAAAAACGCTTTGGCGTATGCGTACCAAAGGTGAGATTGCTTATTCAAAAATCTATGGACAATACTTCTACACTATTGGTGCTATCAAAGATATGCTCAATGCCAATGCTGTACAAAGCAGTGAAGAGTATGTACAGGAACTTATGGCTAAAGGCAAAAGCTATATCGAAAAAGGCAGAAAACTAAAGACAGATAAAAAATAGGTTAAACTCTTAAAATTATATTCCGATGAATATTGACAGAATGGAATTTTTGGCGTGGATGGAACGGCTAATGGACAGACTTGATATGCTTGGCGACCATATCGAAGACTTTCAAAAGAAACGAAATAGTATTGATGGCGAGGAATTGCTCGACAATCAGGATTTACTTCAAATGCTGAAAATCAGCAATCGTTCATTGCAACGTTACCGCTCTAACGGGAAACTACCTTATTATACCATAAGTGGAAAATTGTATTACAAATTGTCGGATGTTCATCAATTTATAAGAGAGAGTTTTAATCCTCCGACACCTAAATAAAATGCCTTTGAATGACAAATACCGCCTTTGAATGCCACTTAAAGCGATGCCGTAAATGCTTCTTTTACTTTCGGCATTGAAATCTTAAAATTTTCAGATTATGAGCGAAGAAACTACAAATAAGCAAGAAGAGCCCGAACAATTATCGGACATATTGTTGGTGCTGGATAAAGAAAAAATGAAAATCCAAGCTGTAAAAAGTATCGACAAAAACGGAAAAATGGAAACCGTTGATCCCACAAAAAAGAACCAAAGCGAATTTATGCGGGTGGACTGATTTGATTTCTAATTTCTTTTCCAATTTTTACAGACAGCTAAAAGATCCTACCAAATTTACATTCTTCAAAGTACCAGTCGATAAAGCCTTAGAAAAAGCAAAAGAATTTCAAAAACAAGTAGATCATCCTACTCCAGAAGGCGAAAAAAAAATGAAAAAAGACGAAGTAAAAGTTGAACCTGAACATAAACAAGAAAATCAAAATAATATGGAAACAACACAAAAAGCACCGGAAAATAACGAATACCGTTACAAGCCGGAACAAATTGATTGGGAAACAATGAACAATCTTGGATTAGGCAAAGAACGCCTTGAAAAAATGAACCTACTTGAACCTTTATTGAAAGGTTTTAAAACCAATGAACTTGTACCTGTAAGCCTTAATCTAGGTACTGCCGTTACCCGAATGGATGCCCGTCTTTCCTTGCAACACAATGACGAAGGTAAGGTAGTGGTCGCCATTCACGGTATCCGTAAAGAACCGAACTTAAATTTTGAATTCTTTGGACACAAGTTTACTGATGAAGACAAGAAAAACTTACTCGATGCAGGAAATATGGGACGTGTGGTTGATTTGAAAAACCCCAAAACAGGCGAAACCATTCCGTCAATTATTAGTGTGGATAGGTTAACCAATGAATTGATTGCACTCAAACCGCTTCATTTAGAGGGAATGATTTCTAAAAAGGGAACTGAGTTTGAAGCTACGGTTCAATTCAATGCAGATAAACGCTATGTTGAATTTCTGTTTGATAAAGGCAATACCAATCAGCAAACGCAAAGCAACGGACAAAACAACCAGCAAAATAATTCGCAGGAAGTTCCGAGAACTTTTAGAGGTAAGGAATTGGATAATGAGCAATACGATAAATTCAAAGCTGGTCAGACTATTTACATCAATGGCTTGACAGATAAGCAAGGTAAGCCGTATCAAGGTTATATCACGCTGAATAAGGAAACCAACAAAACCAATTTTTCTTTTCAAAATCCCGATAAACTCAAAGAACAAGCGAAACCTACTGAAGCTCATAAAACGCAAACTGCGGTTAATTCGGAGGGTAAAACCAATGAAGCAACAAAGAATATCAAAGAGCCTTTACAACCGAAACAACAAACGCCAAAAGATAAAAAACAGCAAGAGCAACAGGAAAAACCTCAAGCACCTGCTAAATCTAAAGGCAGAAAAATGTAGTAAATTATGAAAGCAATAATTGCAGAAAAACCAAGCGTAGCAAGAGAAATAGCCGGCTTGTTAGGTGCTTCCGAAAAAAAGGATGGATACCTGACAGGCAACGGCTATTGTGTTACGTGGGCATTTGGACACCTAATTGGATTAGGAATGCCCGAAGATTACGGAATATCAGGTTTTCAGAAAGCATCGCTTCCGATACTTCCCAACCCATTTTTATTAACCGTTCGTAAAGTAAAAAAGGACAAAAGTTATGTAGCTGATACAGGTGCATTAAAGCAATTGAAAATAATTGAGCAAGTATTTAAGCAATGTGATAGCATAATTGTAGCTACTGATGCAGGTCGTGAAGGCGAACTCATCTTTCGGTACATTTACGAATACCTCAAATGCAACAAACCTTTTCAAAGATTATGGATAAGTTCATTAACTGAAAAAGCTATTAAACAAGGTTTTGATAACCTCAAAAACGGAAAAGAATTTGACGGATTGTATCAATCTGCACAAGGCAGAAGCCGTGCCGATTGGCTTGTAGGCATTAATGCTACGCAGGCATTGAGCATTGTAGCAGGAAATGGGATTTATTCGCTCGGAAGAGTGCAAACACCAACACTTGCCTTGATTTGCAAACGTTATCTCGACAACAAAAAATTCTCAATAAAAAAATATTATCAGATACAATTGTTGCACAACAAGGAAATGATTGGTTTTAAAAGCCTTTCCACAACCAAATGGGACGATAAAAAGCTGGCAGACGATGCATTGAGAACTATCGAAAGAAACGGAAATACTGCAACGGTCACGTCCATAGAAATTAAAAGCGTAACGGAACAACCACCTTTGCTTTTTGACTTGACAGGTTTGCAAAAAGAAGCTAACAAAAAGCTAAACCTTTCTGCCGAAGAAACGCTGAACATTGCCCAAAGCCTTTACGAAAAGAAATTCATCACTTATCCTCGTACCGGAAGCAAATATATTCCCGAAGATATGTGGGCTGAAATCCCCAATCTTGTACGAGCGTTACAAGACAGGGAAAATTGCAAACAAGCCTTGTCTAAAATAAAATGGGGACGTTTCAATAAACGCATCGTGAACGATTTGCGTGTAACCGACCATCACGCATTATTGATTACCGAAAAAATTCCGTCGGCATTAAATGCAAAAGAAAATGCGGTTTACGATATGATTGCTTTTCGACTGCTGGAAGCGATTTCTCAAGCTTGCACCAAAGAGATAACCGACGTTGCTTTACAAGCTATACATTATGACTTTACGACAAAAGGCGTTAAGATAATTGAACCTGGTTGGCGTTCGATAAAAGGAAGTTTCGCAGATGATGAAGCCGAACCTTTGCAGGATTTACCCGAACTGAAAAAGGGCGATGAACTTAAAATAAAAGAAGCCTCCGTTTTGGAAAAACAAACTAAACCACCTGCATTATATACTGAAGCTGGGCTTTTATCAGCTATGGAAACTGCCGGAAAGGGGATAGAAAATGAAGAAGAACGCAAAGCTTTGCAAAATATTGGTATTGGTACACCTGCAACACGGGCATCAATAATTGAAACATTGTTTACCCGAAATTATATCCAAAGAGAAAAGAAATCTTTAATCCCGACTGAAAAAGGATTGCAGGTTTATGAGTTAGTCAAAGACCAAAAAATTGCGGATGTGGCAATGACTGCCGAATGGGAATTAGCCTTGCTAAAAATCGAAAACAATGAAGCGGATGCTGGGACTTTTCAAAAGGAAATGGAAGAATACGCTTCATCTATTACTAATGAATTATTGCAAACTTCCATTGCCCAAAACAATCTGCCTAAATTGGTTTGTCCGAAATGCAAAAGCCAACAACTGATTATTAGAGATAAGATTGTTAAATGCCCTAATGAAGTTTGTAATTGGGTACAGTTCCGCAATATTTGTGGTCTACAAATCAACATTTCTGATATTGAAAGCCTCGTCAATAAAGGCAAAACGGCTCTGCTTAAAGGGATGAAAAGTAAAGCTGGAAAGAAATTCGATGCTTATATCGTATTGAATGAGGATTGCAAAACCTCTTTTGAATTTGAAAAAAACAAAAGTTATAAAAAGTAATGGAAAATAAACCTACCATTAGACCAATAGAAATTAAGAACCTGATTTATGCCATACGTGGCAAGCAAGTGATGCTGGATAGCGACCTCGCTTCATTATATCAGGTGGAAACAAAGAACCTTAACAAAGCCGTAAAAAGGAATATTGAAAGATTTCCTGCTTCTTTTTGCTTTCAACTGACCGAAGAGGAAGTTGAAAACTTGAGGTTCCAATTTGGAACCTCAAGTTTGAGCTACGGTGGAAGACGTTATTTGCCCTATGTTTTTACCGAACAAGGAATTGCAATGACTTCTGCCATACTCCGTTCGGATATTGCCGTTAAAGTCAGTGTTGAAATTATGGAAGCCTTTGTAGAAATGCGGAGAATGCTTGCCAGCAATTCCGCTTTGTTTCATCGTTTGGATAAGATTGAGATTAAACAATTGGAAGCCGACCAGAAATTTGAAGAGATTTTTAAGGCTTTGGAAAGCGACAAGCTTCACAGCGAAAAAGGTATCTTTTACAACGGACAGATTTTTGATGCCTATACCTTTGTTTCTGATGTTATCCGTAATGCCAAAACCTCCATTATCCTATTGGATAATTACGTGGACGATACGGTGCTTACCTTATTGGGCAAACGGAATAATAATGTAACTGTCACAATCTATACCAAAAGCATCAGCAATCAGCTACGGCTGGATGTACAACGGTACAACAGCCAATATCCTCGAATTGAAGTTGAGATTTTCTCCGATGCCCACGACCGCTTTTTAATTATTGACGATACAGAACTTTACCACATCGGAGCATCACTGAAAGACCTGGGTAAAAAATGGTTTGCCTTTTCGAGAATGGATATTGAGGTTGGGAAAATGCTACAAGTTTTGAAGAGAGTTTAATTCACCGCAAATAAACATTGGAATTTACAATCTAACTTCTTCTTGTCCAGCTTGAATTTACTGAAATCAATTCGATTATTAAAGTTTCCAATATGTCATTTACCCATTCTAATTCAAAAATCATATTGTTCTTAGCAAATCTGAAAGTTAAATCTTGTTTTTCTGCGTGAAATATCTTGTTCCGTAAATAGTAACAATATTTAATGCAGATGAAGACAATAATTTCTAATTCAGTGTTCGTTACAGGTTTTTTGACTTTATCTTCCAAATACTCTTTGACCTTTTTAAAGATGATTTCGCTATCGGATGAAGATTTGTTATTGAGATAAATATCCTTGATATAATCGAACTTATTAAACTTGCTTTCAACTTTATCTACATTGAAAATATCTTTTAAATCAGCTTCAAAATAACTGATATTATCCAGCAGGTTTTTACAAATAAACTTATCTTGATAGCGAAAAACAAATCCAATAAAGGAAACTATCTTTTCTTTAGTGTCATAATCATTACTTAGTAGCTCATAAAACCGAACTTTTTCTTGAAGTTCTTTAGCTGTAATACTTTTAGCTTTGTGCAGTGATTTTGAAAATAATGTTGAGTTGGTCAATATAAAACTTCTCATTAATCGATGGCATTCGTTTTCATTTGCACCATTCCCAAAATAATAATAAATAGAATTAAAGGCTTTCCATAACTTTTCAAACCGTTCACTTTCTTCATTGGTAATTTTAGATTTCAGAAGATAGGTTAAAGCATACTGAATTGCTCTGGATTTATCATTAACACTAAATATATTGATGATGCTGGCGGTTGAAATGTCAATTCCTGTAAATTTATCGTTTAAGATCTGCTCTATACTAATTTTTGTAGTTGGTAAGGAAAAAATTGTTTCTTCGCTAGTTTGCTGTATGCGATTAATGGTTATATTCTTTATAGGAATAAAACGGTTTACCCTGATGTAGTAGTAAATCAAAGATTTTATAATCTGATTATGAATAGAATTGCTTTCTGAAAAAACAATATTTATAAGATTGATTTTTGCAGTTCTACTACATTTTATTGTTAGTCTATCATTCTCAACCGCTAAACTATCTGTCGTATCTGAACTTGCTTTATATTCCATTTCAAATTCTTCCTTTGGAATAGAAATATCGGAAGTGTCAAAATCTATATTGACAGAATAATTGTGCTTTATTTTTTTTTGTGCAAATGTTTGAATGGAACTTGTTAAAAACCCATCAAATTTAGACTTCTTCTCATAATTATAAATATCATAAACGTAGGGATATAAATCTTTAAATTTTATCTTGAAATCTGTTAATGAATAAGGGTCACCATTAAAAGAATTGTGCAAAATCAAAAGTTTATCATTTATGGTTTTAACAGGTTTTCCTTTCTTTTTTCTTGTCAATTTCACCTCTTCGCCAAAATTCTGTAATGCCTTAAACGCTTGCTCTTTTACATCAAATATTTTATCAGTTTTCATTAATCGGAACAGCTCTTTCTTACTTTCATAACATTTGTATTTTGAAAGAAAATCTATTGCATTTAACCTATTACGATAGTCCGAAATATCATTAGCAAATGCTATATATTCTTCAATATTGCTTGGTTTCTCATTATGATATTCATTTTTTGCCATTATTTTTCTGATAAGGTTGATTTGTCAAATTTAATTAAAACTTGCTCACTATTGACTATTTACATTTTAGGAAATATGCCAAATCCTACCTCTAAAAGCCAAACCCTACCACTTCTACAAAAGCTTTTACTTCCTGCCCTAATTTTAGATTTTAAGCGAAATTCTAAACAAAATTAAAGTATGGATACACAAAAAGACCTTTCGTATTTCAGATTACGATTACAAGAATTATTAAACACCAGCTTCCCCGAAAAAGCAAACGACCAAAAATTCATAAACCAGCGTTCATCTTGGGCTACCAATGCCTATGAAGGTGCTTTTCAATCGGGAAATGATATTGAAAAATGTAACGAAATAGCCAATTATATTCTTTTTGGCGGTTTACATTTTTCCAAGTTCGATACTTTGTTTCAGGTGGTTTGTAATGAGTTCGACACCATAATGGCAGATGAAGAATTGCGACCATTTGCTTTAAAAATGTTCTGTGTTTGTGAACCTATTTTCTCCAACTATGAACTAACTGATGATTTCGCTTATGGTTATGAGTACGACCAGCTCTACACCGAAATAACCGGAACCGTCGCAATATGGATAGTCGAAAATGGGCTTCAGTAAAAAGCAACATCTCCAACAGAACATTGATGCCTTACGAATTGCTTTCAAAATTGAAAAGGAGAACCAACAAGCTACCATAGGCGAAAGACTGCTAATGGTGCAATACAGCGGATTTGGCGGTCTTAAATTTGTTTTGAACCCCATAGAAAATGAAATAGACATCAATAAATGGCGAAAAACTGAACACGATTTATTTCCACTTACACAGGAACTCCACCAACTATTAAAAGAAAATTCCGAAGACGAAAAGCAATACCGCAGGTATGTGGACAGTATGAAA